>NZ_JAFFPK010000030.1 GCF_017590215.1 Clostridium sp. CCUG 7971 | reverse complement strand
TTTTTTGATTTTCACTATCTAAATTATTTTGATTTTTACTATCTAAATTCTTTTCCACAAATGATGTACTGGTAAAAGTACAACATATTAGTAATGCTGATAATGAAACTATTAAGCATCTTTTGATTTTTAATTTTTTTAATATCATAATATACCTACCAATTTTAAATTATATACTGTTGTATTTTCAAAATACTTAAAATCTCAATATTTGTTGCCTTCGTCCTGCAAACTCCCATAAACATGATATAAATCTGTCTATATTTATAGTTAAGTAATAAAAGGGAATTATAAAAATTAAACTGCTTTATTTAGACATGAGTTAATTATATAAAAACTTTCAAAAAAATAATTAAAAATGGATTAAAATGAGTTTATTTGGGAGTTAAATATAAAAAATAATATATTATACTCTAAAAACACATTTAAAGATATCTAGTAAAAAAGCCCTTAAAATTCATTTATTTGAATTTTAAGGGCTTTAACTTTATGTAAAATACATAAACTAGTCTCTAAAGTGAAATTTTAAGACTTGTTATTTTAATATGAATACTTATTTTGAATATAGAAAAACACTAAGTAATTTTACTAAGTGTTAGCTTTATTTCTTTCTACGATAACCATTACTAAAGAAATTGTTATTAGTACTATAAAACCAGTATAATTACCAGTTTTCGCAAAGTTAAAGTCCCAATTCTTATTTCTAAGCTGAGATATAGGCATATAATATAACAGAATATGTATTATTATTGTTAGTCTATAATAATCTTTATCTAACCTTATTTTTTCAGTATTAAAAAACATAATAAATACTCTCCCATCCCAAAACTTCCTGTTTATAACCAAATTTTTGCACTTATAATAAGAAATCCTAAAGTCATAATAGTGCAAATTAACTTACTTAATATCTTTTCATCTTTTTCTCTCCAAGTTTCCCATATATCTATTATAGCATCTACAATATCTATAATAAAATTAAACATATTTATAATTTTCCCCCTTTAAAATACTAGAAATATATAACAAAATTATATTATAAAATAGGATTTATCATATGTATACTAAAGTAGAACTATTTATCCACATTTAAGAAATACTATTGCCTAAAAATTTATTTAGGTAATCGTTATACTTATTTTATTTTGTTAAGTGTTGTTGCATAGATACGAGATTCATCTCCCCATGGGTGATACCCCATACCTATGTGATCAAAATCGTAACGTTCATAATATCCTATATGATCAGTACATAAATATAGTTTATTAAAGCCAGCATCTATTGCATCCTTCTTTGCCTCATTAAGTAACAGCTTACCGTAAGAATTTCCACGATATTTTTCTTCAATATATAATGCACACATCCAAGGATACAAATCCATTCTACTGATAAAATCATTAGTAATCAAACCTGCACCCCCAATAATTTCATCATTGCTGTAAAGAAGATACCACTGTGGAAGTGGTCCCTGTGCTGTTATACAGTTATTGATACAATCTTCATACACTTTTAGAGTGTCTTCATTTGCCCACTTTTCTTGAAAATATTTTATTGCGATCGAAGCATACTCTGGTTGCTTTTTAATAGATATAATATTCATTTTTACCCCCTATTATTTAATTAATCTTCTCCATAAATCTCTATTTACATAATAGTTAAATAATATAATTGTCAATTCGATTATATATTACGTAATTAAAATTAACTACTCCCTAAAAACTTGTTTTAAAAATGCCCTTAAAATTCATTTATTTGAATTATAGGGGCATTTTATTTGTTTTAAATACATAACTTAGTCCCTAATATTAAATTTTAAGTATCGTTAGTTACATCTATAATTAATCTTATAAATTGTAACTTTTAGTATTTCTTCGATTTGAATTTAAATATTAAAGCAATTATTAATGATAAAGTAGAGAATATAAATCCCCATTCAAATCTAAGTATCTTCTCCCATGGTAAACCTAAAAAGAACTTAGTGTATATAAAACTTAATACAAAAGTAATTAATGGTGCTAAGAAAACTACTCTTGTTTTTCTAGATACAAAAACACCTAGTCCAATTGATATAAATGGAACTATTAAAAGTTGCATAATAAAAGGATCTACATTTGAATTTATAAATTTGATTATGTCCATAATTATATTCTCCTTATATATAGTTATATTATTATTCTGAGATTAACTCAATATTAGATATGGAATCAATTCTTATAACTCTTATTTTTGTACCATGCTTTTTATCTATATAAGAAAGTTTTATCCATTCATCATCAGCCTCTAATATTAAAAAATTTACTTCTCCGTTTCCACCATAAAGTAATCCGTCCTCTGTTTTTATTTTACACTTTTTCCCTATAAGTGAATTTATTATATTTGACATCTCACAATCCCCTTTCTGATTTCTCTCAAGTTTTTTCACTTTATTTTCAAGTTTTTTTATTTTTCCTGGATATGAAGAATAAAACATGGTGCAAATAAAACAAATCAAAATCATCCACTCCAAAGCTTTCCCCCCTTATTATTAATAGCTAAATTCATAATATATAACAATTGTTAAATCTAATTAAATTATAACCTTAATAATAATTAATGTTATAATTACTATTCTCTAAAACATTTTAAAAGATAACTAGTAAAATGCCCTTACAATCTATTTATTTTATTTACTAAGTTTTTAAAGAATAATTGTAGTAATATACTTAATATAGTTATAAAAATTACAAAATCACTAGGCCAAAATGGTTTAAAATATCCTCCCCATCCACCACTTGTTACTCTATTAGCTAACAAATATGATAATAAAAATGATATAAAGTTTCCTAAAAAAATAATATATTTGTTATTATTAAGTTTATGTATACATGATAAGAATATATAGGCTAAAATCATAATCAAATATCCTAACATTGACCTTTGTGTATAATCTAAATACATTGATATAAATACAAAGGGAGTTCCATATATAAGTAAAATTAAAATGCTTACTATATTTTTTTTCATTTATTAACCTCCTTAGACGATGTCCAACCTTAACGTATAAAAATTTTAAAATTATTTAATTTCTAAGATTAGTTAGTAATTATACAAAATAAAATGCAAAATAGGTTAAAAATGGACTAAGATAACATTTTTTCGGAGTGAAATATAAAATATAGTATAGTATAAAGATACATTTAGATATGTTATAGAGTAGTTAAGCATGTTCGTCAAAACATATGTTTTTTGAACATTAAATTTAATTTACTTAATCATAAAAAACATTCTATTGAACATATTATACTCATCAAAATATACATGGATAAAGTCTTTTTCTTTAAAGTACACTGTCAATAAAATTCTCCATTTGTCTGTTGTCTGATTCCATAGAAGCATACCATCATCAATAACATCATCTTCTATAACTTTTAGTTTAAGATCGCTAAACTTCTCTGGCTCTATATATGGATTAAGTTTTATTAAAACTTTACCACCTTCTTTTAATATACGCTTAACTTGTTCTAAAACTGCTATAGAATCATTTGGTCTTAGATTATCAATTATATTTGAAAGAATTACTGCATCAATTGATTCACTTTTTATCTGATTTATTTCTGAAATACTTCCTAATATAAATTTATATGTTCCGTATTTCATTAAATTTGCTCTTTCTTTAGCTAATTTAATTCCTTCATTAGATAAGTCAATGCCAATTAGTTTACTAACTCCGCGCATAGCACAATAAAATATTATACTTCCACTACCACAACCAAAGTCAAGTATAGTATTAGAACTTTCACTTATCCAATTAATTCCCCTATCTAATTGAATATTTCCTGTGCTTAGATTATCAGGAATATTTACTTTAGCATTTTTATAAATTTCATTTTCTATTTTTATAAATTCATCGTATCCCTTTTCCATAATCACCCCACTTTTTATGAAAATTATATACTTATATATATAATATACTATTACCTAAAGATATCTAATAAAAATACATTAAAATCCATTTATACGAATTTTAATGGTATTTTTATTAGATATACTCTACTTTAGAAATTTTATTTATTTTTATTTTTGTTACTATCTAATACTACTCCAATAAGTAACCCAAGTGATAAACCAATAGCTAAATTTTTAAATATTAAACCTAAAGTAACACCAAGGCATAGTCCTAACCCCAAATAACTTATATTTTCATTTTTCATATCTCTACTCCTTCAAATTCCTATTTATCTATAATTATATTAAAATAAACGATATTAAACAAACAATATACTAAAATAGATATAAAAAAATTTAATAAGAGGATATATTAAAGTTGATTAATCCTTTACTATTATTTTTATATTTAGGTCAAGTAAGAAACTGTGCTTCAAATCAATGAAACTATTTTGGAATTGGAAAATAATTGAATATTCTGTATAATATAATTAAGTTCGCAATTATTATATAATGCGAGTTAGCTATAAAATCTTATAATTCTCTTGCTAAACTTTAAGTAATGAATAAATATGTTTATAAGGAGGTGAACCTTATGCCATTTTCAATAGGAGATACGGTAATGTTTGTGATATTGTTAGGATTTTCATTACTCTCTATTATTAAATATCACAAATCAAAGCAACAAAAATATATATTATTTTTATTAGTTTGTATATGTGGAATATTTAATAGAAACAATATGATTTATATTAATGGGATAGAAATTAATAATACAATATATGTAGAGATATTTACGTATATCATACTAACTGCAATAGTGATATTTGGATATAAACTATATAAGAAAAAAGAGTTGTTTTAAGTATATAAGATGTATCAGTAATTTCAGCTTAATGATTAGGCTCAATGAACAATATTAATATATTACGAACAATTTTAGTAACAAAAAGTAGGGGTATATCGATTGATTTATATACTCCTACTTTTCTGTTCGCATTATATTAATATTTTTTATAAAAACTGTCTTACAAATTGAAGGTATATATTCTTATTTCTTTCTATATTTTCCTTCAATTTTTATTGTATAGACAGCAATTAATATAATAACTCCTAAAATACTACCTATCGTTGAAATTATAAAAAGCGGAGAATTTTGTTCTTCACCTAATAAAAATGGTGTTCCTAATAATATAAAGAAAAAACCAAATACACACCATAGTTTGCCCAAGGCTTTGTTGTAGGCTTTTATATTTTTTTCTTCTATTTGAGGTTTTTTTCCATTTGTCCAAAAACCAAAAGCGACTTCTTTTTTAGATTTAATACAGTAAATTCCTTCCCCAATAAAGAACATTCCCAATAGTACGAATATTATAAAAAACATTGTTTCTCCCCCTTTTATTTATTAGATTTATACAATATCAAAAATATCTTTATTTCACATTATATACCAATTTTGTACTTGTTTTTATTATAGTATTATGCCAAAAGTAGATATAAAAGCTATCATAAAATATTTAAAAAAATGAACTTACAGAGTTAATTTCACTAGCACAAAAAGTATTAAGTACTTTATTTAATTCTTCTGAAATTAGAGATAATGTTAAAGAAAGTAAATTTGCAAATGGATACAAATTCCCAAAATGTCAATGTAAAGATATATATTAATAATGCTTATGTTAAACATACTATATATGTATAATACGTTTAACGTAAGCATTATTTTTTTAATTGTAATAAAATTATAATACAGTTAAAGTCGCAATTGTTATATAATACGAATTAAGAATAGTTCTGATAATATATAGATAAATAGGAATTTGTAAAGGTGATATAAAATACAGATATTTAATAAACTGGTAAATTCCAATTTGTCACAATCTTTAGACATAATATTGATTTTATAGTATAATAATTATATTAAATACGGAAGAGGTGCTGAAATGATTAAGTAATCTATTTTGGAATGACATAGTTTTTTGGCGTACTGAGGGTGCGTTTTATCGTGTTGCCAAAGTTAGATTATATATCATGGATGTGCTTAGTTAAATAAAAATAAGTACGTTTATTTTGTGTACATCTAAAAATCATTTGGCAGCAAATGATTTTTTTTATTGGAGATTATAGAAGATTAAAAAGGGGAAAATTATATGGATAAAAATTTAAATATAAAATTAATAGAAGATAAAATTAATAATATGAAAGAATTTTCAGGTGTCATAAGAATAAATAGAGCTAAAGAGGTCTTATTTGAAAAGGCTTATGGCTTTGCTGATATTTCAAATGATAGGATAAATAATATTAATACAAGGTTTGGAATTGCTTCAGGAGCTAAATTATTAACTGCAATTTCTATATGTAAGTTAGTTGAACAAGGAAAACTTAAGTTTGACTCATTATTAAAAGAATATATAGATTGTGATAATTTTGATCAAAATGTAACAATAAGGCATTTATTAACACATACTTCAGGATTGCCAGATTATTTTTATGTAGATTTTACTGAAATAAGTACTCCTATGTATATGCTGAAAGAACCAAAAGATTTTCTTCCTCTTATTATAAGACAAAAAAGTATTTGTAAGCCAGGTGAAAAATACCAATATAATAATGGAGGATATGTAATCCTAGCTTATATAGTTGAAAAAGTAAGTGGAATAAGATTTGTTGACTTTGTAAAAGAACACATCTTTAATGTTTTAGAAATGAATTCAAGTGGTTATTTTAGTATGGACATGTTACCTAAAAACTGTGCTTATGGATACGAAGAAAATAGTGATGGTACTTTAAAAACTAATATATTTTCAATTCCAATAGTTGGCGGAGGAGATGGTGGAGTTTTTGTAACAGCTAATGATATAAGTAAGCTATGGGATGGATTATTAAATTATAAATTATTAAATAAGGATATTACTAATGAATTATTGACCCCACAAGTATATGTTAATTACGACGTATACTATGGTTATGGTATTTATATAGTAAAAAGAGATGATGGTATTTATAAATATTTTATAGCTGGTGGAGACCCTGGTGTTAGCTTTGAGTCAACAGTATATCCTAATAAAGAAATTGAGGTAACTATACTAGGAAATAGAAAATTTAATATCTATGAATTATTAATGGAAATAGAAAGCATAAATTAGATAATTAACAAATTTAAGGTTTTCAATATATAACCAAATTCCAATTTATAGTAATTTATAGAATTAACCACATCTTAGAATCCAATGCATTTAAAAGTCTAAGGTGTGGTTGTTTTTATGCTATATCTATCACGAAGAGGGCTAACATAGCCTATAATTAAAGCTTAGAATTATTATAAATTAAGAACTTTAATTTAAATATAAAAAGGGCATAATCCATTTTCGATATGACCTTTAACTTTATGATTAAAATTGTAAACCTCAATCTATTTTTTATACTTATATTTTTCGTTATCTATAAAAAAGTATTTAAATTTTATAACTTTTTATCGCTTTTATTACTATTACAACCTCTTCTTAAAATCTTTCTAGCCTGAACTTCACTTATTCCATACATTCTTGAAATCTTTTTATAATCTCCACTAAACTCTTTTCTTATCCTTCTATTTCTAACAGCCTTTAACATATTATTCTCACTTGGAAAATAAACAGAAGTACCACCGACCACCTTAATTAGCTCAATAAAATTATCCATACCTATAACCATAGATATATCCTTTAAATTATCTGGAACATCATCATAAATCAAATCATCAACCCTCATCATATCCCCCCAATATTTACTTAAATTATATCATCTAAGATTATCCTATTTTTGCAAATTAGTTTATTATCTTTCTTAACTCAAAACTTCTATACTTAACCTATAAGAAGATAAAACTTCTTACAAAAATTCGCTGCGCTTGAGATGTATGGGCGAACCATTTCATATCGCTCACACATGGCTAAAAAATTTAAAAGGAGGTAATTTAAATGGCTGTTATAGAAACAAAAAATCCATCTACATTAAAAGTGAAACTAGACCTAGGAATGGTAAATGGAAAAACAAAAACTAAAATCAAAAGCTTTTCAAATGTAAAACCTAATGCATCAGCTGAAGATATTTACTTTGTTGCAGACGCTTTAATGAGTCTTCAAGAACACAATATAATAGATGTTATAAAGCAAGATAACACATCACTTGATGCATAAAAATTAAAAGGAGGGTTAAATAATGGAAACTAACAAAAGGTTAATAATGACTTTTAAAACTAACGATGATAAAAAAGTATCTTTATCAATAGACGATCCAAGAGAAGATTTAACTGAAGATGAAATAAAAACAGCAATGGAGGCAGTACTTGCTAAAGGAATATTTGCTCCAAATGGTGCTGAGTTAACATCAGTTATTGATGCAAAAGTTGTAGTTACAGATACAACTGAATATGACCTAGTTTTAAACTAATACATTAGGCTATGCTTTAAAAGCATAGCCTAAAATTATAGAAAGGATAGCTCCCATGCGGTGGCTTAAAGGATGATATTATGAACTTAGAACTTCAAGCACTTATAACCTCAGTAGGCTTTCCAATAGCAGTTAGTATGTACTTACTAATTCGAATTGAAGGCAAACTACAAATACTAAGTGAAAGTATAAATGAACTATCTAAAAACATAATAAAACTAAAATAATTTTACCAATAACCTAGCGAAGGACTCAAGTGTAAATTCTATCGACATTTAAAAGGCGATTTATGCCTTTATGGAGATGAATTTATACTTGAGTCCAAGCGGTTAACTACCCTCCATAAAGTCTATAATTTAACTTCCTACCCTTTAGTTCTACTACGTATCCTTTACTCATTTCTATTATTCTACTTCCAAGTGCCTCATCAATATCAATAAGTTCATCAAATCTTTTTTCACTGCTTATAATCATTGCTAAATTATTAAAGTATCTATAATTTATTATCTCAAACATTATATTAATATCGCTTTTACTAATACTTCCCTTAAAAAGATCATCAATTAAAAGTACATTTGCAAATTTATATCTACTTATAGTTTTTCTATAATACTCCTCATCCATTATGTTTTGTTTTATCTGAGTTATAATATCTCTAAATGGCATGTATATAACACCAATACCACTATCCATTAGATTATTAGCAATAGCCATTGATAAATGAGTTTTTCCTGAACCAACTTGTCCCATAAATAGTATTGAATTATTTCTTTTACTTTTTATTTCATTAAAATTTTTAACATAAGTTTTAGCTTTATAAAATGCATCTAGGCTTTGGGTATCAAAAGAATAGTTGTAATTTTCAAATGTCTTTTTTCTAAATTCTTCACTTATTCCACTATTTCTAAGTATATTTTTAGCTTCTATTAATCCTCTACACTCGCAAGGTGTTGCTGTATTATCTTTTATTATAAAAGTCAAGTCTCTACATTTATTACAGTTATATTTTTTATAATCATCATCCTTGTAACATTCTTCTGACTTTTTCAAGTTGCTGTGAACTTGGCTTTTTATAAATTGGCTCATCTTCACCTTTAGGTGATTTGGCATATTCAGACTTTGAATACTTGTTTGTAAATCTTTCATAGTTTTTTTCATCCCCGTTTTTTGTACTATCTTTAAAAGTTTTTAATTTATTTAATTCTTTTTCTTTATCTTTTTCTTCTTCTTTTTCTTTTTCTTGTACACAATTTGGTGACGATTCGTATGACGTATCGTTATATACATTATCAAAGAGTATTTTTATCTCTTGCCTTTCTATGTTTTCACTTATATAATGTATAAGTGATTTATCTTTTACATATTTTAGTTCCTTTTTAATACAGTCTATTATAGGCTTACCTCCTCTATCTAGATTGTATTTTCCCCAATGTTTTATTGCTAGTTCTCTAGTTTCTGTATTGTATTTTATTAATTTGTACTTATTTTCAAATATATCCATAAGGGCATTTATACTTTCAGTTGAAAATCCAAGTTCAAATGCCATCTGCTTTTTTGTTATTTTATAAATACCTATTTGTGTAGTATTTGGGTTTGTTAGTGTATATAAAAATAATAGTTTACCTTCTGGAGTCAGCTCTTCTAATACTCTAGGATCTCTCCAAAATTCTGTATGTACCTTTCTAAATATTGCCATAACTCCTCCTATTTAATTTTAAAAACTCTATTGCTACTTACTTTTATATAATTACTAACTATATCTGGATGATCTTCTTTAAGCTTTTTACTGTCTATACTGTTTTTAGTTACCTTTTTCCATGTTATCTTTCGATCAATACAAAATGCTTTTTCATATTCTTTCATTTCATTTTGAAGTGTATGTTCTATTACTTTTTTCCTTCCTTCAAGTTTATTTAAATTATCTATTATTTCATCATACTCCAGTAAGTTAGAATATAAATCTTCATTTAATAAAATTGTTTCATCAATACTTTCTTTATAAGTTTCTTTTAAAAAGCTTCCAAATTCTTTACTTCCAAATGGTAAATTACACTCTTTATTTTTCTTATTAATTATATTTGTAAGTATTTTCATATTCAAAATCCCCCTTTATAAGGTCTATAAAATATTTTTGACCTTTCCCTGTTATATAAGTAGTTATTTTAATTTCGCTTCCATGATTTGTGTTTATTATAAACTGACGTGTTCTAAATAGACCTTGTTCTATGTATTTTTGTTTTGGATGATTTTCTATTCCTTGGCTCATAAGATATCCATTATTTCTAAACCAATTAAATAATCTATTTCTTCCTATATTTATTCCAAGGGTATTTAAAAGTTTTGCAAAAGCTCCTATACTTATACAGTCTTCACATTCTCCTACTAATTTACCTATTTTTATATAAGGTTCATAGTCTTTTATTGTTTTGTTTAATATTTGTACCTTTTCTTTTTCATATTTTAAATTTGCTACTAATTTAATTAAAAAATTTTGATTATTTAAAATTTCATCTACTAATTTCTCTTCTATATATACTCCATGTTTTCCTATAGCTGGTAGTACTTCTTCTACAACCCAAGCCTCAAATTTTTTAGCAGATGATAGCTTTGATTTTAAAATTAGTCTATAAAGATTTCCTTCATCCATAAACTTTTTATTTACCCTTTGCTTAGCATTACTTCCATCTAATTTTTTACCAGTTACCACCTCTACCGAACGAATCGTTAGTCCCTCTTTTTCACAGTGGTTTTTTATTGCTTTGTGAGGATTAGCGTATCCTAAACTCTTAGCCACTTTAGTTGATTCAAAGTATACTTTACTATCCTCAACTATTACACTTATTTGCCCATACTCCTCATTTTCAAAAATCTTTAAATCATACATTAAAATCTCCCCTTATTTTTAATTATTTAAAAATATTCTTTCTAAACTTACCCCAAGAGCTTTAGATATTTTAATTGCCTCTTCTATTGAAAATGTACTCTTTTGATTTTCTTTTTTCGCATAAGTTGATCTTGACATGTTTATAAGAATTGCCAAATCTTTTTGTGTAAAACCCTTGCTTACTCTTATTCCCTTTAGTTTTCTTTTATAAGACATTTTTTTCTCCCCTATTTTTTATTTGTAACCACTT
>NZ_JAFFPK010000029.1 GCF_017590215.1 Clostridium sp. CCUG 7971 | reverse complement strand
TTGCTTAACAATCGCTCAAGCTTAGTGATATTTTAAAAGAGTATCTAAGAAATAATATTATTTCTTAGATACTCTTTTTTAGTCTTCTTTTAAGTTAGGTACTACTTTTTTGATTTCCTCAATCTGATGCCATGTTTTTTCTAGATTATTTTGACTTATATATTCTTTAACACTACTTAACGATGTAAATTCTTTAACCGCTAAATCATCTTCTTCATCAATAAATCTTAAAACAAACATAAGTTTACCTTACTTTCCACAACACTTCTTGTATTTTTTACCGCTTCCGCATGGACAAGCATCATTTCTTCCTATTTTATCTTCTTTAACTATTGTCTTAGAATTCTTGTGTGCTTTTTGTATTTCTTTTCTTGTTTCAACTGATAATATATCATTCCATCCTGGTAAGTTATATAACCAGTGAGCTTCAACAGCTACCATGTTGTAGTATAATTTTTCAACATCTATTTGTAACTTTATTTCACTATCAGCTTCTATAGTTTCTAAAGTTATATCTTCTTTTAAACTTTCGCTTATTCCATCTATGAATCCCATGAAGTATTCAACCGAAGTATTGTACTTAGCTGCTAAATCTCTAACTTTTCCTTCTACAACAAAAGTCTTAGCGTTTAAAAGCTCGTTGTATATTTCAGCTTCTACTTTTAAATACTCTTCCCAAAACTTTACTTCTGCTTCTTGATTTTCGTGATTATCACTTAAATTTCTCCATTCAGTATATAAACTCATACTTTTTTCCTCCTATAATATATCTTTTTATTTATAGTATAAATTTTTAAATTTATTTTTAATTTTATCGTATTATACCATAATTTCTTAGATTAACTCTTCTATTATATCACAATTAAATAATTCTTTTAATACTTTTATAGCATACTCTTGCTCTATAAAGAATGGACTCGATGCTATTGTTATTACTTTAGCTTTAGATATAAGTTCTTTTATTCTATTAACCCTTAAATCATATGAAATATAGCTCATATCATCAGAAAATATATCTAAATCAATGTCTAATACAAATTCACCTTCTATATCTAATTCAAACCCATCTGAACTGTCTATTATAATTACTTCTGAAAATATATCATGCTTTAATGCAGGCTGAATAAAATTTCCTACGTTAAGTACATCATTAGTATATCTAAATACATCATCTATATTCTCCATATCCACATTATAATTTTCTGGTTCTCTCATATCTTTATGCTGATCTACATGAACCAATTTACATCCTTTTGTAAACTTATGACTTTTAAGACTTTTTATCCAAAAATAAAGAGCATGATTATGGTTATCAAATATATAAACATCTTTATTTTCCACATGATATTCAACCATATTTTTTAATCCTTTTGCTTTTATCTCTATATCTTCATCTATTTCATTAAATACTATATTTTCTCCAACACATACATCTTCTAATGTTCCTTCTATTAATTTAGGTACATATATTTTTTTATTTTCTCTTTCTTCATAAGAAAATACATTATTTCCAGTTGGTTTATCTATATAAAATCCTGTGTATTTATCCATATATTCTCCTTTAACTTTAGTTGTATTTGTATAAATTATTATACTATATTGTTTGTTTATTGTTTGCACAAAAATATATTCCTAATTTTTACTAACGTTACAAAAATGTCACCAAACTATAACCTATCAGTAAGGCTTTTTTTAAAAATTTTTAGTACAATAAGTACATAGAAAACAAGTTTTAAGATTTATTTAAGATTTAAATCATAATAGTTTAAGTTTAATATTTTATAATAAATTCATAAGATAAATATTAAGGAGGAATTACAATGATAAATTTAACACTAGCAATTATAATATTATTCCCATTAGCATTAACATTTTTAGCATATTTCTTAACTGATGGATTAGTAACAAGTGACGATTATAAAGAGGAAGAAATTCAAATGAACTATTTTGATGCTTTAGACTTATCTTCTATATATAATTAAATTTTAGTTTATATAGTTTAAGTTTTATTTTTAGGAGAAATTAAAATGGTAAATTTAATATTAGCAATGTATAAAAAAGATACAGCGCAAATTATAATTTGCGCTGTATCTTTTATATCTAATTTTATACCAAACATATTAATTCTAATTATTTTAAGTATTTAATTACATCTAATTAAGCAATATATTAATTAACATATATACTTCTATTGTTTAATTAAATAGATCCCATGGATATTCATTAGGTGGCTTACACACAAATTCCATTTTTTCCTTTGTTGTTGGATGTTCTATTTCTATCTTATAAGACCAAAGTGATATTTGTTGACCTACTTTATTTACATCTTGTCCATATCTTTGATCTCCAAATAACGGATGCTTCCTACTTGAAAATTGAACTCTTATTTGATGAGATCTACCTGTCTTTAAGTCTATTTCAACAAGACTAAATCCATTTTTTCTATCTAACGTTTTATAACTTAACTCTGCATTTTTAGCTTCTTTGTGATTTTTATTAACTACACTAACCATGTTAGTTTTTTTATTTTTATAAAGATAATCTTTTAAAGTATCCTCTGGCTTATTCATATTTCCATGTATTATAGCTCTGTAAGTCTTTTTGAAAGTTTTGTTTCTTACTTGTTCAGATAATCTTGATGCTGCTTTAGATGTTTTTGCAAAAACCATAGCTCCACCTACAGGTCTATCTAATCTATGTATAAGACCTATATATACATTACCCGGTTTGTTGTACTTTTCTTTTACATACTGTTTTAAAAGATTAACCATATCTTTATCATTAGTGTCGTCACTTTGAGATAGTATATTTACGGGTTTCTCTACAACTAATAAATGATTATCTTCGTATATAACTTTAATCATTACTTAGACTCCCATCTTCCAAATATACCACATGGAAGAACTTTTCCATCTCTTGAAGTTGGTATTCCTATTTCTCCTCCGTATACTTTTCCACCTTTTGCCTTTTTAACTACTGTAGCATCTAATATATGTTCAAGAATTATCGGAGACAATCCTGTAGTATATGAATTTATTAAGAAAAATAAAGGTTCATCTGATAATACTTTAGTACATAATTCAACTAATCCATATAGTTTTTCTTCTATTTGCCATACTTCACCTTTTGGTCCTCTTCCATAAGAAGGTGGGTCCATTATTATAGCATCATACTTATTACCTCTTCTTACTTCTCTCTCAACGAACTTAACAACATCATCAACTATAAATCTTACTTTTCTATCTCCAAGACCTGATGTTTGTATATTTTCTTTAGCCCAAGTTACCATACCTTTAGAAGCATCTACATGGCATACTTCTGCTCCTGCTGCTGCACAAGCTACTGTTGCTCCACCAGTATATGCAAAAAGATTTAATACTTTTATTGGTCTATTTGCATTTTCTATTTTATCCATAGCCCAATCCCAGTTAGCCGCTTGCTCTGGGAATAAACCTGTATGTTTAAATCCAGTTGGACTTATATTAAACTTTAAATTTTTGTAGCTTATTACCCATTTTTCTGGATATTTCTTTTTATGCTCCCATTGTCCTCCACCTCTACTACTTCTGTGATAATGACCATGAGGATTTTTCCATAATGACCATTCAGACTGCATTGGCCACATTATTTGTGGATCTGGCCTTCTAAGAACATAATCTCCCCATCTTTCTAATTTTTCTCCGTTACCCATATCTATAAGTTCATATTCTTTCCATTTATCTGCTAATAATAACATTGCTGCCCTCCTAAATTAATTACTCTCAATTTATGTATTATATCATATAATTACCTATATTTTCGGTATTTTCCATACTTTATATACTTTACTTTTGATTATGTTTTTTATTATTTATAATTTATTAATTTTTATTATTTATTAACTATATATAAGTTTTTAGCATATTATATTTTAATTGATTTTTTAAATATGAGAGGGGGTATTTACTATGGATATGTCGCAAAATAATACTAACTGTATATATAACTTATTGCGTACACAATTTAATGAATCTATCGGACATGAAAACTTCTTTTACTATGACCTTCAGTATCCATCTTTTTTTAATATGAATAATGACTACTTCTACATTATGCAAACTTACTTAGATAATATAAATTCAACTATAAAATTAGATGTTGATACATTTATTAAAGGTCTTCAGGAGGAAGAAAGAGAATATAATCAAGTTGCTAAGCAAAATAACACACCTCTTAGAGTTTACAAAGCTAAGTCAACATTTGCTGTTTCGTTTAATAAAAACCATATTTTAAGTGTTCCTTTAAGTCTTCTTGGTTTAATAGATTCAAAGGAAACTATTTATAATTTTTTATATAACTATAATTATGACTTACTTACAGGTAAGGAACTTTTTATAAAAGATGTTTTTAATGAAGGTGTTAATTATATTGAAGTAATTACTAATTATGTAAAATATAAAATTAACCAAAATCCTCAAATGTACTATCCTGAAATTGATATTGAAATTCCAGATGATCAAGCATTTTATCTAGCTGATGATGGTATAGTTATATACTTTGGTGTTGACGAGATAGCACCTAGTGAATATGGTATAATTAAGTTTAAAATGATGTTTAGTAAATTTGCACCTTATATAAATCCTCGTTTTTATTGTACTGAACCTCAGACACCAGGGCCTATTCCTAGACCAAGAAATAGGTCCCATAGAAGATTTTAATATAAAAAGGTATGAAGTTATAATTAACTTCATACCTTTTTAATTGTTAACCTTTATTATTCAGCTATATTATATACTTCTAATCCAGCATCTTTTATTTCTTTTTTCTTAACTTCTACTAAAGCTCTTAGAGTATCTAAAGATGTCATTATTTCTGTTGAGAATTCAGTAGCAGTTCTTCTTATCTTAAACCCATCTCTATTTGAGTCATTACCTTTAGTTGGTGTATTTATTACTATATCAACTTCTTTATTTCTTATAGCATCTAATATATTTGGTCTAGATTCTTCTACTCTATTAACTACATCTGCATCTATTCCACTTGCTCTTAAGATTTTAGCTGTACCTTCTGTAGCTACAAAAGTATATCCTAATTCTTTCATATCTTTTGCTATTTCCATAAATTCATCTTTATCATAATTATTTATAGTAGCAAGTACTACACCTCTCTTATCAGACATAGTTTTACCAGCTGCTAAGAATCCTTTATATAAAGCTTCCTCTAAGTTTTCTCCAACACCTAAAACTTCTCCAGTAGATTTCATTTCAGGCCCTAAGCTTACGTCAACTCTAGCAAGCTTTGACATAGAAAATACCGGAACCTTAACTGATACTAATTTAGGCTCTTTATAAACTCCTGTTCCATATCCCATATCAACTAATTTTTCACCTAGCGTACATCTAGTAGCTAAATCTACTATAGGTACATTACTTACCTTACTTATATATGGAACTGTTCTACTTGCTCTTGGATTAACTTCTATTATATATAATTCATTTTGGAATTCTATAAATTGTATATTAACCATTCCAAGTACGTTTAATTCTAAAGCTATTTTTTTCGTATAGTCTAGTATTTTAGATTTTATTTTATCACTTACATTTTGGCTAGGATACATAGTTATACTATCTCCAGAGTGAACTCCAGCTCTTTCTAAGTGTTCCATTATTCCAGGTATTAATATATTTTCTCCATCACATATTGCATCAACTTCTATTTCTCTACCTGTTAAGTACTTATCTATAAGTACAGGGTTTTTCTTATCTCTTTTAAATGCACTTTCTAAGTATGTAGCTAATTTAGATTCGTCATAAGTTATTTCCATACCTTGACCACCAAGTACATACGATGGTCTAACAAGTACTGGGTAACCTAGTTTTTCAGCTTCTTTTATTCCTTCTACAACTGACCATATAGCCTTACCTTTTGGTCTATTTATATCAAGTTTTTCTAATAATTCTTCAAATTTCTCTCTATCTTCAGCAGCATCTATATCTGCAAAATCTGTTCCTAATATTTTTATATTCTTTTCATTTAAAAACTTAGCTAATTTTATAGCTGTTTGACCACCAAATTGAAGTATTACTCCATCTGGATTTTCTTTTTCTATTATATTTAATACTTCTTCTTCTGTTAGTGGTTCAAAGTATAATTTATCTGATGTATCAAAATCTGTACTTACTGTTTCTGGATTATTGTTTATTATTATTGTTTCGATTCCTTGTGCTCTTAGAGATTTTACACAGTGAACTGAACAGTAATCAAACTCTATACCTTGACCTATCCTTATAGGACCAGAACCAAGTACTATAACTTTTTTCTTATCACTTATTTCTACTTCATCATATTGTTCATAAGTTGAGTAGTAGTATGGAGATAATGCATCAAACTCTCCTCCACAAGTATCAACCATTTTATATGCTGGTTGTATGTTATATAATCTTCTTAATTCACATAGTCTTTCTGGGCTTATCTTCATTAAATCTGCTATACCTTTGTCAGAGAATCCTTTTTTCTTTAATTCTAGTAAGTAATCCTTATTTAAATCTTCGATTTTCATTCCCTTTAATTTTTCTTCTTGCTCTACTATCCATTTAAATTTATTTATAAACCACTTATCTACTCCAGTGATTTGTTCTATCATTTCTATTTTATATCCTCTTCTTATCATTTCAGCTAAATCAAATAATCTTTCATCATCAGGAACCACAACACTCTTCTTTAATGCTTCTATGCTTTTTTCTTCTGACTCAGCATGAACTAAAGAGTATTTTCCTATTTCAAGAGATCTTATTCCTTTAAGTATAGCCGCTTCAAAGTTACTTCCTATACTCATTATTTCCCCTGTTGCCATCATCTTTGTTCCTAATTTTCTATTTGCTTGTTTAAACTTATCAAATGGCCACTTTGGTATCTTAACTACTACATAGTCAAGTGTAGGTTCAAAACATGCATAAGTTTTTTTAGTAACAGCATTTTCTATTTCATCTAATGTATATCCTAAAGCTATTTTTGCTCCAACTTTTGCTATCGGGTAACCTGTAGCTTTTGATGCAAGAGCTGATGATCTAGAAACCCTTGGGTTTATTTCTATTATTGCATATTCTAAACTAGTTGGGTTAAGAGCTATCTGTACGTTACATCCACCTTTAACTTCTATAGCATTTATTATATCTATAGATGCTTTTCTAAGCATTTGATATTCTTTATCGCTTAAAGTTTGACTCGGTGCTACAACTACACTATCACCTGTATGAACTCCAACTGGATCTATATTTTCCATATTACATACAGTTATACAGTTTCCATTACCATCTCTTATTACTTCATATTCGATTTCTTTCCAACCTTTTATACTTTTTTCAAGTAACACTTGGCTAACTGGACTTAATTGTAGTCCTTGAGTAAGTATTTCTGTTAACTCTTCAACAGTTTCAGCTATACCTCCACCAGTTCCACCTAATGTATATGCTGGTCTTACAACTACTGGATATCCAATTTTTTCTGCAAATGCTAAACCATCTTCTAAGTTAGTTACTATATCACTAATTACAACTGGTTGATTAATTTCTCTCATTACTTCTCTAAATGTATCTCTATCTTCACCTTTTTTGATAGATTCTACTGAAGTACCTATTATCTTTACATTATATTTATCTAATATACCAGCATCATGAAGTTCTACAGCTAAGTTAAGTCCTGTTTGACCACCCATTCCGGCTAGTAAACTATCTGGTCTTTCTTTTTCTATTATTTTTTCTATAAATTCGATTGTTAATGGTTCTATATATATTTTATCTGCTACTTCTTTATCAGTCATTATTGTAGCTGGATTACTATTTACTAATACAACTTCTACTCCCTCTTCTTTAAGAGCTTGACAAGCTTGAGTTCCAGAATAATCAAATTCCGCTGCTTGTCCTATTATTATAGGTCCTGAACCTAATACTAAAGTCTTTTTTATACTATCTATTTTAGGCATAATTTTTCTCCTTATCTAATTAACGATTTTTTATAATTCTAAGTTTAATCCCCTTAAGTTGTACAAATACATATAATATTTATACTAATTCTAAGAACTTGTCGAATATATAATCGTTGTCTTTTGGTCCTGGACAAGCTTCTGGATGATATTGAACACTGTATATAGGCAATTCTTTGTGTCTCATTCCTTCTACAGTATTATCATTTAAGTTTATATGAGTAACTTCCATGTTCTCAGGCATTTGTGATACATAATAACCATGATTTTGAGACGTTATAAATATCTTATTTTCTTCTAAGTCTTTAACTGGATGATTTCCACCCCTATGTCCAAACTTTAATTTAGATGTTTTCCCACCTAATGTTAAAGCTAATAATTGGTGTCCTAAACATATTCCAGCTATTGGCTTTTTACCAACTAACTCTTTTATATTTTCTATAACATCTTCTAAATCTTCTGGATCTCCAGGTCCATTTGATAAGAATATTAAATCAGGATTTATACCTAATACTTCCTCTGTTTTAGTAGTTGCAGGGAATACTGTTATATCACAATTTCTTTCTTTGAAAGATCTTAATATATTCTCTTTTACTCCAAAGTCCATAACAGCAACTTTAGTCCCATCACCTTTTATGTACTCAACTTCTTTTCTAGTTACAGTTTTTACTGCTTGTGTATTATCAAAAGATTCTAATTTAGATTTAACATCTTCTAAAGATGCATTTTCTAAAGTTATTATCCCTTTCATCGTTCCATTGTTTCTTAGTATTTTTGTTAAAGCTCTTGTGTCTATTCCTTCAATCCCAATAACTTTATTTTGCTTTAAGTATGTATTTATATCCATTTCACATCTAAAATTGTTAGGTGCGTCACTTTTTTCTCTTACTATAAATCCTTTTACATGTACTCCCTCAGATTCTACATCTTCAAGGTTTATTCCGTAGTTTCCTATTAGCGGATAAGTCATTGTTACTATTTGACCATAGTATGACGGGTCTGTTAATACTTCTCCATAACCTGTCATAGAAGTGTTAAATACTACTTCTCCTACACTGTCTTGTAAGTATCCAAATGCTTTACCTTCAAATATTGTTCCATCTTCTAATATTAATTTTCCCCTCATTTGACCTACCTCCTAAGCGTTTTCTATTTCATTTACTATACTTATTGCAGCTTCTTTTGGATTTTCTGCTTTAGTTATAGGTCTTCCAACTACTAAATAATGAGCCCCTTTATTTATTGCATCAGCTGGAGTAACAACTCTTTTTTGATCTCCTGCTTCAGCAGTCTTAGGTCTTATTCCTGGGCATACTGTTACAAAGTCAGAACCACATGCCTCAACTATTTTATCTACTTCTTGAGCTGAACAAACTATTCCATCTATTCCAGATTCTTTAGCTAATTTAGCTCTCTTTATAGCTAATTCTTCTGTAGTCATATTGCATCCTATATCAGATAAATCTTTATCGCTTAGTGATGTTAAAACTGTAACCCCTACTATTATTGGCTTTTCTATATTCAATCTCTCTGCTTCTTCTTTAGCAGCTATAGCACATTGTCTCATACCTTCCATATCAGATACATGTATTGTCATTAACCATACATTATCTCTTACTGCAGCTCTTACTGCGCTTTGCATAGTATTTGGTATATCATGAAACTTAAGGTCTAAGAAAATTT
>NZ_JAFFPK010000028.1 GCF_017590215.1 Clostridium sp. CCUG 7971 | reverse complement strand
AAGTTTGCAGCAGCTGCAATGAGTTTAAGTTCAGTTTCTGTAGTTAGTAATGCATTAAGACTTAAAAATTTTAAATCATTTAAATAAAACCCGTTTTAATCCACGTTTGGAGGAATTATTTTACTTATATCGCCATATGCTACTTAAAATTTATAAAAATCTCTATAATATTATAGAGATTTTTTTATTTTATATAATTATAAATTAAAACTTAGTGTATACTTAAATAAGTAAAGAATAAGGATTTTCATATAAAATTCACAAGAATAATATAAAATTTAGCATATAAAAACAAATAAGGAGTTGATAATATGAATGCATCTATTTTAGTAGTAGAAGATGATTCGAGTATACAGGAATTAATTGTAGAATTTTTAAGCTCGGAAGGTTATAGTGTAGATTATGCAAATGACGGGTTAGAAGGAATACAAAAATTTAAGCAAGGAAATTATGATTTAGTAATTTTAGATGTTATGATGCCAAACTTAGATGGATATTCAGTATGTAAAATGATTAGAAAATCATCTAATGTACCAATAATATTTTTAACCGCTTTAAATGATGAAACTGATCAAGTTAAAGGATTTGAATTAGAATGTGATGATTATATAACAAAGCCATTTTCATTTAATTTACTTATAAAAAGAGTAGAAGCAATTTTAAGAAGAAGTTCAAAGCCTATTAATGATAATTTTATAGTATTTGAAGATCTAAAATTAGATTTAAATACATATTCAGCTAATATTGAAGGAGAGAGTATTGAATTAACATTAAAAGAGTTTAATATACTAAAAACGCTAATAGAAAAATATCCTCAAGTTATAACTAGAGAGAATCTATTAGATAGTATATGGGGATATGATTATTATGGAGATACAAGAATAGTTGATGCACATATAAAAAATATAAGGAAAAAAATATCTTTACCATACATAAAAACTGTAAAAGGGATAGGATATACACTTGAGAAAGATATTTGATAAATGGGAAAATTTAAATATAAAGTATAAGTTATTTTCTATAACCACAATACTTTTAGTAGCGTTAGCTATAATTATATATTTAATTTTATATTTTTTATTACCATCATACTATCATAAATATAAGATAGATTTATTAGAAAGAAGTTCTAAATCCTTAGCAGAAACAGCAATTCATTACGATACAGCTTTTTTAGAGGAAAGACTTTACTATATGGGTAAAGATCAAAACTTGGCAATAATATTAAAAAATCAAAATGGAAAAATAATATATGGAAACAATGAGGTAATTTTCCTAAGATACAATAAATATATTTTAAGTAGTAAAAAAGATGAATATATGTTAACTATGCCTATATATACTAAAGACTCTATGAATCCATACACATTAGAAATAATAATGCCACTGCAACCTATAGATGAAGCTAGTGATGTAATTAGGAATCTTATGCCATATATTATTGGTGTAGCAATTTTAATAGGTATAATAGGTGCATATATATATTCTAATGTTATAACTAAACCTTTAATAGATATAATTGAAAGTGAAAGAGAAGCAGAAAATAGAAGAAAAGATTTTGTTGCTACTATATCTCATGAGCTAAAAACACCAATAACTATAATTAGTGGCCAATTAGAAGGTATGATGTATAATATAGGAAAATATAAAGATAGAGATGCATACCTTAAAAAATCATATGATTGTACACAAGAATTAAAAGAATTAGTAAATGAAATGATAGAAGTATCAAAGTGTGAAATTCTAGAAAAAGATTTAGAGTTAAGAAAAGTAAATTTAAGTGAATTACTACACAAGTTGGTTAAAAGACAATTATTTTTAATAGAAGAAAATAATATAAAAATAGATTTGAAAATTAAAGATAATGTTTTTATAGAATGCGATGAAGAAAGAATTACTAAAGCTATAAATAATATAATTAATAATGCTATAAAGTATTCTCCAAAGGGAGAAAGCCTTATAATTAGACTATATACAAAATCAAATAAAGTTAATAAGAGAAATAGTTTAAGAAAGGTATGTCTAGAAATTGAAAACACAGGGGTGAAAATAGAAGGAAAGTATTTAGGAGAGATATTTAAACCATTTTTCAGAGTAGAAAAATCCCGTTCAAGAAAAACAGGAGGAAGTGGTTTAGGGCTATATTTAGTAAGTCAAATATTTAATAGTCATGGTTTTTATCATTCACTAAAAAACAAAGAAAATGCAGTAGTATTTTATGCAGAATTTTAAGATATAAATTTCAAACACTATTCATAATAAACTCACAAAAAATTCATATAGAAAATGTATTATATAACTATAGAAAAGACTAGCTTAAAAACCATAATATAATACCCCGTTGTAATGATGGCCCTCCCTCACATCCTCATATTGAGTCATCATTACAACAAAATTTCCCCTTATAATAATCCAACTTATAGGGGGATTTTTTTATTATTTCTATTAACACAATAATCTACTATATATCCCATTATAATAACGCCAGGAATATCTATTAATAACCTAATTAATGTAAACTTATATCCTAAAGCGCCAAATTCAAATAATAAAGTTGAGAACTTAGTTACACACCAAGCATTTAAAAAGATAATAATATTAGAAAACTTAACACCTTTTTTTAGTAGTACAGCAGTAAAAGGGAAAGCTGCATACATAGGACCAGCAGCGAAAAAAGCTATTAAAAAAGATAAAAATATTCCTAAAACTCCAGAATCTTTACCCATATATTTCATAAAATATTCTCTAGGGATCCAAGCATCCATAAATCCAAGTAATATCATTACTGGAGGAAGGATAGAAAGCATTTGCAAAATACTAGATTTTACATTTTTAAAAATATTTATGCCTAAATTGTTGTTATAAAAATATATAATAATACAAATTAAAAATCCTATTAAAAAATATTTATATCGATTTAAAAGAAATTTTATATTCATTATTAAAATGCACCTCCAACGAAAAATGCAACAATAAATGCAAATAAAAAAGCAATAAGATTTCTAAAAAACGCAGCTTTTTTACCTATATATTCTGCTTCCAATGCAAATGTTAAAACACCAACCATAGTAAGTGTAGAAATCATAGCTGCAACTTGAGCATATCCTGCGCCACCTTTTAATAAAGAGTCTCCAGTTGAAAATGCAACAAAAGTTGGCATCATTGTAACTGAACCTATAATAGCTGATATTGTAGTACCTAAAATTCCTGAATCAGGGCCAATAAGATTAGAAATAGTACTTGGATTTACAATAGATAAAATTAAAGAAATAATAATTACTATAGAAAGAAACTGAGGCATTATATTTTCAAAAGATTTAAAGGAACTTTTAAGAGCTTTTTTAGTTTTATCTTTATCTTTTATAAAAGCAATAAGAAAAACTATAATACAAAGACCATACATAATATATGATGTCATAAAATCACTCCTTGTTTTATTAATATACTATACTATGATTTAGATATATAAAGAGTTAAACAAATAATTATGCGTTAATATTCAAACTATAAATTATAAATAATATATTGGGCAATATAATAATAGATACAAAAATTGTATCTATTATTATATTAAAAAGTATTAACATAGGAGGCATAGTTATGGAAAATATGAATGGTTTAAAAAGAGATGTAAAAGATACAGCTAAAAAAGCTAAGTATATGGCAAAAGAAGTTGCTGAAGATGTTAAAGATAATTTCGAAGGTGCAATGCATATCATGGAATCAAAAAAAGATGAAATGATGGATAGATTTGAACAAAAGAAATTTGCAGCACAAATAAAACAGCAAATGAAAAAAGAAAATAAATAAACTTATAAGGCGAGAAAGTTAATTTCTCGTCTTTTTTATTAAATAATACTTAGAGGATTGTACTGATACAATGATATTTTTAAAAGGAAAACATAAAATACTATATAAAATACATGGTATTAATAGTAATATAATATAAAAATATAGAATTAAATACTACAATTTAATTAGGAGGGAGAAAAATTTGAGTAGATTAAATGATAGAATAAATAATAGAAGTAAGAAAACTAGATATATGGTTACAGCCGCATTATTTGCAGCATTTATATGTTTGACTACAGCATATATACTACATATACCAATTGGGGGTAAGGGATATGTACATATAGGAGATGCATTCATATACTTAGGTGCAACATTATTGCCAATGCCATATGCAATTTTTTGTGCTGCAATAGGAGCGGCTATGGCTGATTTAATAACAGGATATGCTATATATATAATACCTACATTAATTATAAAATCAATATTAGTATTATTTTTAACATCTAAAACTAATAAAATAATAAACACAAGAAATCTATTAGGATCATTTATAGCAGGTTTTGTAGGATGGATATTATATATGATTGCAGATGGAATAATATATGGAAGTTTTACAAGTGCATTTGTGTTTTCATTAATAGGATTAGTACAGCCTATAGGAAGTTTTATAGTATTTATATTAATCGGATTAGCGCTTGATAAATTAGATATAAAGAAAAAATACTTTAACTAAAATCAATTTAATATGGGGGAATTAACATGAATATTTTATACACAATAGAAGACAGTCTTTATATAAATATAACAAATCTTTGTCCATGTAAATGTACATTTTGTATAAGAGATGAGGGCGATGAAGTAGCAAGTAGTGGAAGTTTATGGATGGATCATGAACCAAGTATAGAAGAGGTAAAGGATGCTTTTAAAAATTATAATATAGATGAATTTAAAGAAATTGTATTTTGTGGCTATGGAGAACCATTAGTTAGAATAAATGAGGTTGTTGAAATTGCCAAATTTATAAAAAATAAAAGTAACATAAAAGTAAGAGTAAATACAAATGGGCTTAGTGATTTAATTCATAAAAAAGATACTGCAATTATGTTAAGTGATGCTATAGATTCTGTATCAATAAGTTTAAATGCTCCAGATAAAAAATCATATAATGAAGTTACTAGACCAGCATTTGGAGAAAAATCTTTTGATGCAATGCTTAAATTTGCTAGTGATTGCAAAAAATACATAAAAGAAGTTAAATTTTCTGTAGTTGATAGTATACCTAAAGAACAAATAGAAAAGTCATATGATATAGCAAATAGTCTAGGGATAGAGCTAAGAGTTAGACACAAAGAATAAGTAGCTAAAATAGATACTTGGAAATTATAATTTTATAACATAAAAAATGAACTCAAATTGAGTTCATTTTTTATGTTAAGAGATATAAGATTTTATAATTAAAACTCTAAATTTAAAGAGATTAATCTTCTTTTCAATTCATCAATAACTTTAATTTCATCCTCAACTGTATCTGCATCAAAAGTAGCTGAAAATCTTAAAAATCCACCACAATCATCCCAAGAAATTGTAGATACAAGAGCCGTAGATAGGATATAAAGAGAAGCATCATCTGCATTTTCAAATATAATACCGTTTTTTACTCCTTTAGGCATAGGAACGTATACATAAAACCCACCTTTAGGTTTTTTTGCATCAAAACCAACTTCTCTTAGTGCTTTTACTAATAAATCTAGTCTTCTAGAGTATCTAATAACATTTGTATCTACTAAATTATAATTATCTAGCGCATAAGCACCAGCCAATTGAATTGCTCTAAATTGTCCTGAATCTGCGTGTGATTTCATAGTGGAATAAAGCTTGATAACCTTTTTATTTCCAACTAAGAAAGCAAGTCTCCAACCTGTCATATTAAAAGATTTAGAAAGTGAGTGAATCTCAACACAAGTATCCATTGCACCATCAACACTAAAAATACTAAATGGTTTATAATTATCATAAACTAAATTACCATATGCAGCATCGCACACAATTAAAATATTATTTTTCTTAGCAAAATCAACAACGTACTTATAAAATTCATAAGTAGCAACTTGTCCAGTGGGATTATTAGGATAATTTAGATATAACATTTTAGTTCTTTTTAATACATCGCAAGGTATATCTTCTAAAACAGGATAAAAATCATTAAATTCACAAAGTGGAAGAGTATAAACTTCTCCACCTAAAAATCTTGTATAGCTTGCTAAAGTTGGGTAGCTTGGTACAGGTACTAATGATATATCACCTGGATTTATAAAGCACATAGGTAAAATTGATAGTATAGACTTAGAACCGATACCATGCATAATATTATCAGAAATTAACCCATCTATATTATAAACATTATGCATATATCTGCAAGCGGATTCTTGAAATTCAACGATTCCATTATCAGCATAATATCTATTTTCAGGTTTTCTTGCTTCAAAATTTAAAATATCAACTATAGATTCATCAGCCATTCTATCAGGTTCTCCTACACTCATATCAATAAGATTTATATTAGGATTACTTAATTTAGCTTCTTTGGTTAATTTTTTGATTTTTTCAAACTTGTACAATTTTTTATTGCCAGTAAAAAATGATGAACCACCTAATCTGTCAGAAACTAAGCTGTCTAAAAATGCCATTACATTTCCCTCCCAAATATTTGTATACTATATCATATTTAAAATAGTAATATTTAGATACAAATTATTTGGAAAAAATAAAAAATACATAAAATTAAATGAAATTTGTTTGAATATAAAGTTAAAAATAAAACGAAGAAAAATAAACAAAAACGAAAGTAGGTTATATAATAAAAAATCTTACTAAGACTTTTTTAGTAAGATTTTAAAATTTATATCATAAAAATATTTATTTCCAAATTCTTTTCATATTAAAAAGTTCTTGAATATATCCCCATAATGAAACGGGAGACATTAATAATTGATAACCTAATAAAAAGATTATAAACGCAAAAATATTTTTCCTTACAACTAATCCTAGTTCATCAAATACTTTTTTCTTTTGATAAAAAAATAAAGTAAGAAAACTTAGTACAGTAATAGGAAGAACTAATATTAGTGCAGGTCCAACTATATAAAACTTACCAAATAAAGCTAATACGCATCCTGGAATGAAAAAGAATGTATATGAAAAATCCATATAAGGTATAAGTAAATCTATAGATGTTAGAAACTTATAATATATATTAGGCTGTTTCCAAGGCTTAACCATTCTTAATCCTTCAATCATACCTCTAGCCCATCTGGAACGTTGACGTATAAAATGAATTAATTTCGTTGGAGCATCTGTAAAAGCAATAGCAAGAGGTTCAAAATATACTCTATAATTTTTAGATAACATATTCCAAGTAAGAACTATATCTTCGCCTATAGCATCAGACCAACCACCAAGGCTTTTTACGATTGTAGTTTTATAGATACTAAATGCACCTTGAGCAACTAAAGTACCTTGAAACATTCCTTGCATACGTTTAATAGAAGATATACTTAAAAAATAATCCCACTCTTGTAATTTAGTAAGTAAGTTATCTCTGCTATTTCTAACAAGTACACTTCCGGCAACTGCTGCTATATCACTAGGTGCACTATTAACTCTAGAAACTAAGTGTTTTATAGCTTTTTTATGAAGCAATGTATCTGCATCAAGAGTGATTACATATTTACTAGTAGTATTTTTTAATCCTGTATTTAAAGCATTAAATTTACCTGGATTAGGTTCATCTATACATGATATATTCATGTTTAATTCTTTTTTTGCTCTATAGACCTCTTTTACAGTCATATCATTAGAATTGTTGTTTATAACTAACGTATTTATTATTCCATCATATTCTTGATTTTTATATATTTAAGTGTATTAAATATACCTTCTTCTTCATTGTAAGCTGCAACTAATATAGTAATTTCATCTATTGGATTTTTAACTTTAAAATTTGGTTGCCTATCTAGCAATAAACTAGAAATTAAAAATGCGTTCATAAAACCAGGAACATAAGCAATTCCACCTATTATAAATAGACCTATAAATATATTTGTTAAGAAAGATAAATCTTTAACCCATGGAATGGATAAATATATAGAAAATGATATCCATAAAATAGCACAAATTAAACTTATAAAAAACTTAGTTCTAATGGATATATACATTTTTTTCTTTTTACTTTCCCTGGGCAATACTTCTTCTATGGCTAATAATTCAGACGATGACAAATGTGTATTCCCCCTTTGTATAGATATGTTTTAAAATATAATATAAAATTATATTATACTATTATAAAATAAATTAATTGTATTTCTATACATTTCATACAAATACAATTAATTACCTTAAATGTAATAAATTAAATATATATTTAATTAATATATTTTTATTTATTTAAAATATTGATAAATCAACAAATTAATATATAATATAAGATATGATTATATATCTTGATATAGGGTAGTATAAGTATTAAGACTAATGATAAGGAGTAAAAAATTATGGGATGCTGTAATAGTGGTGGAGGTTGTTGTAGTAGTGGCAAAGGTTGTTGCAAAACTAAACAAAACCAAATAAGCCAAGAAGAATATAATGAACTAAAAGAGTACTTACAAGAAGAAATAAAGAACTATAGATTAGTTGATTACATAAATGATGAAAATGAACACTGCGTTTGTGTAGAAGTTGAGTTTGAAGAGTATGTGTTAGAACTTGAAAATATAGATAAAAATAATGTAAATTTGGATTATATCATTGATGTAATAATAAGAAATCACATAAAGTAAAACTAAAAAGATTGTAGTAAATAGTACCATATACATTAAGTATATGGTACTATTTTTATATTATCTAAAATTAATCAAAAGGATTAAGTTAAATTAAGTATATTTGGGAGTTAAAAAATGATAAAAAAATATGAACACAATTCTTTCTATAATGAAAAAAAAGATTCAGATACGATTATAATATTTATACATGGAATATTAGAAAGTCCAAATCAATTTAGACCATTTGCAAAACTTGCCTTGAGAAAAGGTTATTCTATATCGGCTATACTTTTAGACGGTCATGGTAAAAGTGGAGAAAATTTTGCAAATAGTAGTTTAAAAAAATGGGTCAAATGTGTAGATGAAGAAATACTAAAATGGAAAGAAAAATATAAAAATATTATACTAGTAGGCCATTCTATGGGAGCTACATTATCTATATTATCTTATTTAGAACATAGAGAGAGTATAAAAGCAATAGTGTCTATTTCAACACCAATGCATGTTAGAGTAAAATTAAATATTGCAATAAGTAGTTTAAAGATAGCCCTAGGTAAAATAGATGAAAAAGATATGCTTACAAACCATGCGTATAATGCTTTTAGTGTAGAGAGATGTTCATTTTTAACATATTTAAGATGGTTACCTAGATATATAGATTTATTTAATTTAATAATAAGATCAAGAAATAGTTTAAAAAAAGTTGAAGTGCCAATGTTGGTTATACATACAATGAAAGATGAACTTGTAAGTCATAGAAGTTTAAAAGTATTTGAAAAGAAATTAAATAGTCAAAATAAAATAATTTGTCTACAAAATTCAGGTCACTTTTATTATGACGAAAAAGACTTAGATTATTTATGCAATGAATTTGAGTCTTTTTTAGATAAATGACAAGCTATTAAAGAGGGAGGACATAATGTTTAAGGTTTGTGAGGAATGCAATGATGAATTAAGTTTTAAGGAAGGATATATAGTTTACATAAAAAATGGTTACTTAGGATATAGGTGTAAAAAATGCGGAAGTTTTTATGATATATATTGGCCATCTTTTTATATTTATGGACTTATATTTATAATAATCAATGTATTATCTTTTGCGTACATAGAAAACTTATATATAAAGATAATAATTTCAACAATAGGAATATGGGCTGCACCTATATTTATAAAATATAAAATAGATAAAAATTTAAAAGAATAATAAAGGGAGCATTTTTAATGAATGAAAGTAATAAAAAGATAATTAAGTGGATTGGATTAGGATTTGCAATTTTACTAATACTATTTGTATTTATGAAAATTAATAAAGAAGATAATAAAGAAAGTATAGAAACTCCAAAAGATAAAATTGAATCTAATCATAGTAATATACAAAATAAATCTCTAAAAAATACTATAGAATTTGTAAGTTCTTTATATGGTTTAGAAGTAGAGGAGCTTAAAGTCATAAATAGCCCAGTAGGTTTTAAAGGAAATGTTTTAGTTCCAAAAGAAACAGTTAATAATGGATTAAATTACATAATGGATAACATTGTAAAAAATGAAAAATTAGAAAATGTAAAAATATCATTAGGAAAAGGCACAGCGACAATTAATGTTACTTATAAAGTTAATGATAAAATAAAAACGCCAGTTGAAATGACAATCAAACCTGTAATAAATAAAAATAAAAATTTACAAATTGAAATAAAAGAAGTTAAATTTTTAGATATAAAAGTATTTAAATGGCTTGTAGATTTTAGTACTAATAAATTTATAAAGGAATGGATACCTAAAGATAATGAATTTAAAGTTGAATTTAATAATGGAAATATAATAATTGATAAAAATAATTTTAAAGGTACTACTTTTAATGATATAAGTATTAAATCCGATAATTTAAATATTAACCTTACTTTTGATTTAGAAAAAATAATGATAAATATGGAAAGTAAATATAAGAACAAATAGCTTAAATTTTATTGCTATAAAATTTAAAAGCTATGTATTGATTATATGACCAGTACATAGCTTTTTATAATTAATATTTATTTAAATGTATTTTGCTTTCATCGAATTTATCAATAAATTCGTTTTTTTCTTCATAAGAATAGCCAAGGGCAATTATACAAAATGGTACTATATGTTCAGGTAAATTTAATATTTCGCTTATATAATCCATTCTAACTTTTTTTGGAAAACATCCAATCCATCCAGCACAGACATCTTGATTTACTGCTTCTAGCAACATATTTTCCATACAAGCTGATAAGTCTAACATCCATCTACCTACTTTAAAAAACTTATTTCTATTTCCAAGTAAAACTATACAATTTTTAGTATTTTTTAATTGTTTAGCTGCATGATGAACTTTAGATAGAGAATCTAGTGTTTGTCTATCGTTTACTATTACAAACTCCCAAGGTCTAGAATCTTTAGATGAAGGAGCTTGCATACCTGATTTTATTATCTCTATAATCTTATCTTGTTCAACTTCAATCCCATTGAACTTTCTTATATTACGTCTATTTTTTATTACATCTAACATATAAGTACCCCCTTAATTAATTTATAATAATTTTATACCATAAAAATTTAAAATTAGACATAAAATAATTTAAAAATTGTTAAATTTATTTCTTTACATAGAAATAGTAATCGTTTACTATATTGGTATAGAGAAGTTTAGTAGCAAATTATTTTAAATAATTATTATGAAAAGGAGATATATATGGGGAATATAAAAACGAGCCAGATTAATTATCAAAATTTCGGAAAATGTTTACATATAAGTAATGAAATAATTGAACTTGTAGTTCCACTTGAATTAGGCCCTAGAATTATAAGATATTCATTTATTAATGAAGAAAATATGTTGTTTGAGGATATAGATAGATTAGTTACTGAAGATTTAAGTAACTACAGTGAATATACAGATAATAAATGGTACTTATATGGAGGCCATAGATTATGGATGAGCCCAGAATATATGCCAAGAAGCTATTATCCAGAAAATAGTAAAATAACTTATAAAGAAATTGAAAATGGTGTAAAAATAATTGGAAATATTGAAGAGTACAACAATATTCAAAAAATATTAAATATTGTTTTAGATAAAAATTCATCTAAGGTGAATATAAGTAATGAAATAATTAATTTAGATGAAAAAGAAAAAACTATAGCTCCATGGGCTATAACAACTCTTTGTAAAAATGGAGTTTCTATTACTCCGATAAGTAATAAAAAAACTACATTTACTCCAAACAAAGTACTTGCATACTGGCCATATACAAAAATTAACGATGAAAGAATGAGTTTTATAGATGATAGATATTTAAAGATAACTCAAGATACTAATAATTCTGATGCATTTAAAATAGGAATAAATAACATTGATAGATGGTCAGCTCATATAGTAGAGGAAAATGTTTTTTTAAAAACTTTTGATGATATATATACAGAAGTCTCAGATTACTCTGATTATGGAGCAAACTTTGAGATATATACAAAAGAGCTATTTTTAGAGTTAGAAAGTTTAGGAAAATTAAAAACCATATCTAAGGGTGAAAAAGTAGTCTTAAATGAAAATTGGTATTTAGTTAAAAGTGATAACAATAATCTAGTAGAAAAGGTAGAAGAACAAATAAAAAATATAGAAATTTAAATATATCAGGGGGGAATAGATATGTTAGATAAATTAAAGGTTGATTTTAAGAATATATTTGAAAAAGAGTGTGAGGATTTATTTTTTTCACCGGGAAGGGTTAATTTAATAGGAGAACATACTGATTATAATGGAGGACATGTATTTCCTTGTGCATTATCTTTTGGAACCTATGGAGTAAGCAGTAAAAGAGATGATAAAAAAATTAGAATGTATTCTTTAAACTTTGAAAATATTGGAGTTGTAGAATTCGATTTAGATAATATTGTTTATGATGAAATAGATGATTGGGTAAATTATCCAAAAGGGGTAGTTAAAGTACTGAAAAATAATGGATATGATATAGATTGCGGACTGGATATATTAGTATATGGAAATATACCAAATGGTGCAGGTCTTTCATCATCAGCTTCACTTGAACTTTTAATGGGAGAAATATGTAAGTACTACAATAACTTAAATATAGATATGATAGACATTGTTAAACTATGCCAAGAAGCAGAAAATAAGTTCATAGGTGTTAATTGTGGTATAATGGATCAATTTGCTATAGGTATGGGTAAAGATAAGTGTGCAATACTACTTGATTGCAATAACTTAAACTATAGATATAGTCAGATAAATATGGATGGGTACTCAATAGTAATAGGAAATACTAATAAAAGAAGAGGATTGGCAGATTCTAAATATAATGAAAGAAGAGCTGAATGTGAAAGAGCACTTAAAAATCTTAAATCTAAATTAAATATAAATTCATTAGGTGAATTAAGTGAAGAAGAATTCGAAGCTAATAAGAGTTTAATAGAAAATGAAATAGACAGAAAAAGAGCCAAGCATGCAGTATATGAAAACCAAAGAACTTTAAAAGCAGTTAAAGCACTAGAAGAAAATAATTTAGCTTTATTCGGTCAATTAATGGTTAGTTCTCATGTTTCATTAAGAGATGATTATGAAGTAACAGGAAAAGAACTTGATACATTAGTAAGCTTAGCTCTTAAGCAAGAAGGAATAATAGGTTCTCGTATGACTGGAGCTGGATTTGGTGGATGTACAGTAAGTATAGTTCAAGATGAATGTGTTGGAGATTTTATAGAAAATATATCAAAAGAATATGAAAAAGAAATAGGATATGCACCAACATTTTATGTTGCGAATATATCAAATGGAACTAGAAAAATAGGGTAAAGGGGGATAAAAGATGTCAATATTAGTATTAGGTGGAGCAGGATATATAGGAAGTCACACATCACATCAACTTATAAAAAACGGTGAAGACGTAATAATAGTTGATAACTTACAAACAGGTCATATGGATGCACTTCATAAAGATGCAAAATTCTATAAAGGGGATATAAGAGATAGAGAATTTTTAGATAAGGTGTTTAGTGAAAATAATATAGAGGCAGTAATACACTTTGCAGCAAACTCTTTAGTTGGAGTAAGTATGACAGAGCCTTTAACATATTATGATAATAATGTTTACGGAACTCAAGTAGTTCTTGAAACTATGGTAAAGTATAATGTAGATAAAATAGTATTTTCATCAACAGCAGCGGTATATGGTGAGCCAAAACAAATACCAATACTTGAGGATGATGAAACTAACCCAACAAATACATATGGTGAAACTAAGCTAGCTATGGAAAAAATGATGAAATGGACAAATAAATCTTATGGTACTAGATATGTATCACTTAGGTATTTTAATGTAGCAGGTGCAATAGATGGAGGATATATAGGAGAAGATCATACTCCAGAGACTCATCTAATACCACTTATACTTCAAGTACCACTTAAAAAGAGAGAGTACATAACAGTATTCGGTGAAGATTATGATACTCATGATGGTAGCTGTATAAGAGACTATATACATGTAATAGATTTAGCTGATGCACATATAAAGGCACTTAATTATTTAAGAGAAGGAAATGAAAGTAATATATTTAATTTAGGCAGTGGTAATGGATTTACTGTAAAAGAAATGATAGATGCAGCGAAGGAAGCTACTAAAGAAGAAATAAAAGTAGTAATTGGAGAAAGACGTGCTGGAGATCCTGCAAAACTTGTTGCATCTAGCCAAAAGGCAAAAGATATTTTAGGATGGACACCAAAATTTGATGATGTTAAGAAAATGATAGGAGATGCTTGGAATTGGCATAAAAGTCATCCAAATGGGTTTGAAAAATAGGGGGATAAATTATGAACATAAATTATGAGATAAATAGACTTATAAATTTTGGTATTCAAAAGAATTTAATAGATAAGTTAGATGCAGTATATGTATCTAACTTAATACTAGAATTATTAAACTTAGATGAGTTTGAAGAAGTTTATATTAATGAATTTTTAGATACTGCAACTCCAATACTAGAAAATATTTTAGATTATGCAGTTGAAAAAAGCATGATAGAAGATACAACAGCACAAAGAGATTTATTTGATACTAAATTAATGAATATGTTAATGCCAAGACCATCAGAAGTTATAAAAACTTTCAATAAAAAATATAAAAGTGATAAAAAAGAAGCCACATATTATTACTACAATCTAAGTATTGCCTCAAACTACATAAGAAAAGATAGAACAGATAAAAATATAGTATGGAAAACATCTACAGAATATGGTAATTTAGATTTAACTATAAATTTGTCAAAACCAGAAAAAGACCCAAGGGATATAGCAAAAGCTAAACTTATGAAATCAACTTCATATCCAAAATGTTTATTATGCAAAGAAAATGAAGGTTTCAGTGGAAATATAAATCATCCAGCTAGGCAAAATCATAGAATAATACCTATGGAATTTGCAGGGGAAAATTGGTTTTTACAATACTCACCTTATGTTTATTATAACGAACATTGCATAATACTTAATGATAAACATACTCCTATGAAGATATGTAAAAAAACATTTGAAAATTTATTAGGATTTGTAGATAAATTACCTCATTATTTTGCAGGATCTAATGCAGACTTACCAATAGTTGGTGGATCTATACTTTCTCATGACCATTACCAAGGAGGTAATTATACTTTTGCAATGGAAACTGCATCGATTGAAGAAAGTTTTGAAATAAAAGGATTTGGAAATACAAAACTATCTCGTGTAAAATGGCCTATGTCTGTAATTAGACTAGGTGGTAATTGTAAAGAAGAAATTATAGATTTAGCAGACTATATATTAAATGCATGGAGAACTTACTCTGATTTAGATGTAGACATAATTTGTGAAAGTAATGGTGAACATCACAACACGATAACTCCAATAGCTAGAAAAAATGGAAGTTTATATGAATTAGATTTAGTTCTTAGAAATAATAGAACAAGTGAAAGACATCCTCTAGGAATATTCCACCCACATAGTGAAGTTCATCATATAAAGAAAGAAAATATAGGACTTATCGAAGTTATGGGATTAGCGGTACTTCCAGCAAGACTTAAAGATGAACTAAGTGAAATATCTAAACTTTTAATTGAAGGTGTTAGTGATATAAATAATAATGAAGAATTAAAACATCACGCCAATTGGTACAAATATATATTAAAAGAATATAAAAATATAACGAAAGATAATGTAGATAAAATAGTTAAAGATGAAGTTGGTAAAAAATTTGCACAAGTTTTAGAACATGCGGGAGTATTTAAAAGGGATGAAAAAGGTATAAAGGCATTTAATAAATTTATAAAAATATTGTAAGGATAAGATAATATGAAAAATACTATAGTAGATGTGGCAAAAGCTGCCAATGTTTCTGTTGCAACTGTATCTAGGGTAATAAACGGAAATTATCCAGTAAAACAAGAAACAAAAGAAACAGTATTAAAAGTAATAGAAGAACTTAATTATACACCAAATACTCAAGCTAGAGATCTTATAAAGCAGCAATCAAGCACTATAGGTGTAGTAGTCCCAAGTATAAGCAATATGTTTTTTACAGATGTTGTAAATGGAATAGAAAGCTATTTCGATAACTCGAAGTATTCAATATTTTTATGTACAACAAATCATGATAAAGAAAAAGAAATTACAAGAGTAAATGAACTTATGGCAAGAAATGTAGCAGGTATAATATTAGTTGACCCGAATGTAGAAAATTCTAAGTCAAATTTTTTTGACAATATAGCTAAAAATATTCCTATAGTATCTGTAAATGGAAATATAAATAGTCAATACATTTCATCAGTATCTAATGATGAAGAAAATGGAGCAAAAGCAGCTATAAGTCATTTAATAGAAAATAATCATAAGGATATACTTTTTATAAGAGGGGAAAATAGTTATTCTTATGACGTAAAAGAAAAAGCATATAAAGAAATTATGAGTGAAATTTCAAATTTTAAAAAAGAATATATAATAAATATTGGTCAAGGAAATGGTAGAGAAACTGTAAACAAGACTATGGAAGAAGCTATAAAAATATTAAGTAAAAATAAAGAAATAAGTGCAGTATTTGCTTGCAATGATCTTATGGGTATCGGGATAATAAATGCATGTAAAAAGCTTAATAAAAAAATTCCAAGTGAATTATCAGTAATTGGATATGATAATATAGAACTTAGTGAAATGGTAGAACCAAAGCTAAGTACAGTTGACCAGAATATGTTTTTGCTAGGAAAAAATGCAGGAATGCTTCTTAGTGAAAAAATAGAAAATAATAATAAGTATAGTAAAAGAACTATATTAAATAATAAGTTAATTATAAGAAATACATAAAAAGATGCACTTTAGTGTATCTTTTTATTTTTTTAATAAGATGATAAAATAGTAAATATTATAGAACTTATAACAGTAATATATTTAAAAATATCCTTATTTTATATATAATGAAATTATAAAGATAAATTATAAAATATAAATCGAGTAAAATATATTAATATTAGGAAGGAATTTATTATAATAAGGGAATAAAAATATGGATATAAACAATTTAGTGCAAAATTTCATTGAAGAATATGGATTAATAAGTATATTTATTATTGTTATGTTAGAATATGCAAATCTACCATTGCCTAGTGAGGTTGTTTTACCATTTGTAGGGATAATGGTATCTAAAGGTAATATAGGATTTGAAATTGCTGTAATAATATCTATAATAGGAGGGTTAGTTGGTAGTATTACAAATTATTTATTAGGATTGTATTTTGGAAAATCAGTAATAAAATATTTACTAGAAAATCATCCAAAAACGAAAGAATCTATTAAATCATCTACATGGTGGATAAAAAAATATGGAAAATTATCAGTTATGCTTGCAAGAGTAGTTCCATTAGCTAGAACATTTATTTCTATACCTGCTGGTATGACCAAAATGAGTATAGGATCATTTCTATTATATTCATCAATTGGTATAAGCATATGGAATATTGTACTTATATATTTAGGCTATGTGTTAGGAGGAAACTTATACCAGATAACACATATAATGAAAAATTATTCAATAATAATGCTTATTTTGATGGCAATAGGAATAGCTACTTATTATATGGTAAAAAAGAATAGACATAAAAGATAAATTCATAAAAATTTAGGAGAAAAGCATGATACCTAAAAGAGTAAAACAATTTTATATGAATGTAACAGATGTTATGAAAAATGAAGACTATAATTACGTTACTGAAATATTAAATAAAGAAGAATTAAGTTTATTTACAAAACTATTAAAATCCGAACAAAAACATTGTGTTAGAATAGCAAAAGAAATTGAATATATTATAGATAATAAAGAAATTAATAATATTGAGATTATAGATAATAAAGAAAGATTAAAAAAAGCTGCATTGCTTCATGATATAGGCAAAACTAGAAAGAAATTAAATGTAATTGACAAATCTATAATTGTAATATTAAATAATCTAACAAAAGGTGAATTAATTAAATTAGAAAAATCAAAAAAAATTCAATGCTATTATAGACATAGTGAATATAGCTATGAAATATTAAAGGATATGATTGATGATAAACTAATATTAGATGTAGCAAGAAATCACCATAAAGATAACAATAATGATATAGTAAGTTTCTTTAAAACAATAGACGATAAAAATTAAAGATAAATAAATTATAAAAAGAGATATCTACATAGATATCTCTTTTTATAATTTATTTATCATTTAAATTAACATTAGATTTATTTTTAGGCTTATCTTTCTTTTTATCAAAAGTAGCAGGAACTAATTTACCTTCTTTTAAATCCATTGGTTTAATATCTATCTTAAAGTTTCTCTTGTAGTCTCTAACTGTAGATAAATTTTGATTTGTAACTATAGATATTGTATCCCCTTTTCTATTTCCTCTAGCAGTTCTACCAGATCTATGGATATATTCATTTTTACTAGCAGGGAAGTCTAAGTTAAATACATGAGTTATATCAACTATATCTAATCCTCTAGCAGATAAATCTGTAGAAACTAATACTTTAGATTTACCTATTTTAAATGAGTTTAGAGCATTCTTTCTATCTTCTTTAGTCATTCTACCGAATATACCAACTGCCTTATAGTTATGGTGGTTTAATTTAGAAGTTATATTTTCTATACTATCTTCATCATTAACAAATACGATAGCTCTCTTTGGAGCAGTAGCAGCTAATGCTTTTCTAAGTAAATTAAATTTATCTCTTCTATCTCCATATAAATACATATGGTTTATATTAGAATTTATAGGAAGCTCTTGATTTGTTTTTAAAATTTCAGGTTCTTTCATTAATGAATTACAAATATCTATTGTATTTTCATTTAAACTAGCAGAGAATCCTAAAAGCTGTCTATCTCTTAAAGTAGTTTTTACTATATCCTTAACAACAGATGTATTGCTTCCACTAAGTAAGCTATCAACCTCATCTAAAACTATTGTTTTTATTGTATGTGCCTTTAATTTTTTCTGTTTTATTAAATCTAAAACTCTACCACAAGTTCCAACAACTATATGTGGTTTTATAGATTTTATATTTTTTATTTGTTTTTGTATATTTACCTCGCCTATTATAGTAAAAGATGTTACATCGACATTTGAGTTTGTTGCAAGTAACTTTGCTTGTTCAGCTATTTGCATAACCAATTCATGAGTAGGCGCAAGAACTAATACTTGAGTTTCTCTCTTTGTAGTATCTATTTTTTCAAACATAGGTAGTAAATAAGCTAAAGTTTTTCCACTTCCTGTTTGTGCATTTATTAATAAATCTTTATTTTCTAATATTTTTTCTATACTAAGCCCTTGAACTTCAGTTGGAGAAGTTATATTTTGCTTTTTTAGTCCATCGATTAAATTGTTACTTAAGTTTAAATCTTTAAATGTAGTCATTTTTTACTCCTTTATTGTTTTTTCCATATCTAATTATACACTTATTACAAGAAAATTTATACATAACAATATAAAAAGTTGTAACAAAAATAATTTAATAAGAATAAATTGAAATTATATTTAAATTATAATGTATTTTTTATACAGGAAATGTAATTATTTGGATTAAAAGTGTTTAATAAGGGTATTATATTAATAAATAATTAACAATTTATAAAAAAATATGACAAAAAATGATTTATATTAATAAATAGAGTTAGATATGGAAAAATTATTTAAAATAAAGAGTTAATGAGGAGAGTAAAAATCATGAAGAAAAATAAAGTAGTTATAGTTGGGACAGGTATGGTAGGTATGAGCTATGCATACTCGATGGTAAATCAAGGAACTTGCGAAGAATTAGTTTTGATAGATTTAGATAAAAAACGTGCACAAGGGGAAGCCATAGATTTAAATCACGGTCTTAGTTTTGCTCCAAGAAAAATGAAAATATATGCAGGGGATTATAGTGATTGTAAAGATGCATATATAATATGTATAACAGCAGGTGCTATACAAAATGAAGATGAAACTAGACTGGATTTATTACAAAAAAATACTAAAATAATGGAATCTATAATAGGTGAAATAAAAAAATCTGGATTTGAAGGAATACTATTAATAGCAACAAATCCAGTTGATATAATGACTTATGTAGCTCAAAAATTATCAGGATATGAAAAATCAAAAGTAATAGGATCAGGAACTACTCTAGATTCAGCAAGGCTTAGATATACATTAGGGGAAAGATTAGATGTAAATCCAAAAGATATAAATGCATTTGTAATGGGAGAACATGGAGATTCACAGTTTGTAGCATGGAGTTATGCACTATGTGGTGTTCAACCAATATATCAAATAGCATCTAGAAATGATAGTAAAATAGATTTTGATGATTTAGAAGAAATAGAAGATGAAGTTAGAAATATTGCTTATAAAATAATAGAATGTAAAAAATCAACATATTATGGAATAGGTATGGCTTTAACTAAAATAACTACTGCAATACTTGAAAATGAAAATAGTATTTTAACAGTATCATCTTATTTAGAAGGTCACTATGGACATGAAGATGTTTATATATCAGTACCAAGTATAGTAAATAAAGATGGTGTTAGAGAGGTTATTCATTTACCACTTGAAAAAACAGAAAAAGAAAAATTAGATAATTCTATATCTATAATGAAGGAAAATATAGAAAAATTAGATTTAAAATAGATTAATAAAAAATAAATAAA
>NZ_JAFFPK010000027.1 GCF_017590215.1 Clostridium sp. CCUG 7971 | reverse complement strand
CATTTTTATAATTTATAAATTCCTAGTAGGTATAAACACATTAAAAAACAAGAAAAATACGTACATAAAATACGAAAATAATAAAAATGTTAGTTATTATTCGCATTTTATCTAGGAAATAATACAAGATATGATATAATTATATGTGTTTAAAATAAATACATTAAGGGAGGAAAGTATGTTTACGCTTATAGATATTGCACAGCCAACTACAGTAGAAGAAGCATACTCATTGCTAACTAAAAGAAAAAATAATCAACTAATAGGTGGTAGTGGATTTTTAAGAATGGGGAAAAAAAGAATAGGTACAGGTATAGAATTATCTAGCCTAGGATTAGATTACATAAAAGAAGATGAAGAATATATAGAAATTGGTGCTATGACAACTTTTAGAAGTCTAGAAACAAGTTCTATAATAAAAAATAATTTTGGAGACATAGTAGCAAATTCTGTAGCCGATATAATAGGTGTTCAATTTAGAAATGTAGTTACTATAGGAGGGACTGTATTTTCTAAATATGGATTCTCTGATTTAATAGTAGCATTACTTTCTTTAGATACGGAAGTGGAGTTATATAAAGGTGGAAGAATATCTTTAGATGAGTTTTTAAATAAAGAATATGAAAAAGATTTATTAACTAAAGTTTATATAAAGAAAAATAATAAAAAAGCCTCATATAAATCTTTAAGAAATGCTAAAAGTGATTATCCATTAGTGAACGTATCTGTTTCAAAAATAGATGATATATTTAAAATATGTGTTGGGGCTAGACCACAAAGGGCAGTAGTTGCAAATGGTGCTAGTAAATTTTTATCATCTAATAAATTAACTGAAGAAAACATAGAAAAATCAGCTCAAATTGCAGTAGATGAATTAATATTTGGATCTAATATGAGAGCATCTAAAGAATATAGATATGCTATGGCTAAGGTACTTATAAAAAGAGCAATAATGGAGGTAATCTAAGTGTTAGTAGAACTTAAAGTAAATGGAAAAAAAGAAAAGTTGATATAGATTGTGATGAATATCTTGTTGATACACTTAGAAAATTAGGTAACTTAAGTGTTAAAAGAGGATGTGATACAGGGTGTTGTGGACTTTGTTCTATATGGATAGATAAAAAGCCAACGCTATCTTGTGCAACTTTGACAGTTAGAGCTTTAAATAAAGAAATAGTAACAATAGAAGGGTTAGAAAAAGAAGCAGAAGAATTTGCTAAGATATTAGTAAGTGAAGGTGCAGAACAATGTGGATTCTGTTCACCAGGATTTATAATGACTGTTCTTGCAATGAAGGAAGAATTAGAAAATCCAACAGAAGAAGATATAATACATTATTTAACTGGAAATCTATGTAGATGTACAGGGTATATGGGTCAGCTAAGAGCAATCAAAACTTATCTGGGGGTAAAGTAATATGAGTTTAATAGGAAAAAGTGTACCAAAAACTGATGGTTTAGCAATCGCAACGGGGAAACCAGTTTATACTGATGATTTATCATCTAAGGATGCTTTAATAGTAAAAATACTTAGAAGTCCTTATGCTAATGCAAAAATAAAGAATATAGATACAAAAATAGCATTATTAGTTCCTGGAGTAGAATGCGTATTAACATATAAAGATGTTCCAGGTACTAGATTTACTCTAGCTGGTCAATCATATCCAGAACCATCTCCATATGATAGATTAATACTTGAAGATAGAGTTAGATATGTAGGTGATGAAGTAGCAATAGTGGCTGCAATAGATGAAAAAAGCGCGAATAAAGCGCTTAAAATGATAAAAGTAGAATATGAAGTTTTAGATGCAGTTATAGATTTTGAAACTGCTATAGATAATAAAGTTATAGTACATGAAGAAGAGCGCCATTGCAATTTTGATATAGGAATGCAAAGAGAAAGAAACATAGTTTCAACTCATAAATATGAAAAAGGTAATATAGAAGAAGTAATGAAATCTTGTGATGTAGTAGTTGAAGAAACTTACTACACACAAGCGCAGGCACAGGCTATGATGGAAACATATAGAGCATATAACTACTTAGATCATATGGGAAGGTTAGTGGTAGTTAGTTCAACTCAAATACCTTTTCATGTAAGAAGACATCTATCACGTGCTTTAAATATGCCATCTAGTAAAATAAGAGTTATCAAGCCTAGAATAGGTGGAGGTTTTGGTGGTAAGCAAACTGCATGTGTAGAAATATTTAGTGCACTAGTTACTTTAAAAACTAAAAAGCCTGCTAAATTAATCTATGATAGACATGAGACCTTTAACTGTTCAAATAGTAGACATGCCATGAAATTAAATGTAAAAATAGGTGCTACAAAAGATGGTGTAATAAAAGTTATAGATATAGATGCACTTTCAGATACAGGGGCATATGGAGAACATGCTTCAACAACATTTGGATTAGTTGGAGAAAAAACAATGCCTTTATACAATAAATTAGAAGCATCAAGATTTAAAGGTTACGTAGTTTATACTAATAAAATGCCAGCTGGAGCATTTAGAGGATATGGAGCTACTCAAGGTTGTTTTGCAGTTGAATCAACAGTAAATATGCTAGCTAATAAATTAAATATGGATCCAACTGAACTAAGACTTAAAAATATAGTAAAAGAAGGCGAAACTGCTTTTGCTTATAATAAGGCAATAAACTCAGTTGATTTAGAAGCTTGTATTAAAAAAGGAAAAAAAATGATAGGATGGAATGAAAAATATCCATCTAAAGACTTAAAAAATGGAAAAGTAAGAAGTGTTGGTATGGCACTTACTATGCAAGGATCTGGTATTGCAAATATAGATACATCATCAGTTGAAGTTAAATTAAATGATGATGGAAACTATACATTATATGTAGGTTCAACAGATATGGGAACGGGAAGCGATACAATACTTGCACAAATGGCGTGTGATATACTTGAAGTTTCAATGGATAAAATAACTGTAGTATCTGCGGATACTGATATAGTTCCTTACGATCCAGGTTCATATGCATCATCTACAACTTATGTAACTGGGATGGCCGTAGTTAAAGCATGTCAACAGTTAAGGGATAAGATAATTACAGTAGGTGCAGAAAAGCTTGAAGTAGAAAAAGAATTCGTTGAATTTGATGGAGATAAAGTTGTATGCCAGGATAAAAGTATATCTGTATTTGAGATTTCTACTGATTTTACAGTTGGACCTAATAAAAACCAATTAATAGGGTTTGCATCTCATGGTAGTCCAGTTTCACCTCCGCCGTTTATAGCAGGATTTGTTGAAACTGAAACAGATAAAGAAACTGGAAATGTTGAAATAATAGATTATGTAGCAGTAGTTGACTGTGGTACTGTTATAAATAAAAACTTAGCAACTATACAAACAGAAGGTGGAATAGTTCAGGGAATAGGACTTGCTTTATTTGAAGAAGTTAGATACACAGAAAATGGACAAATGGATACTAATACATTTATGCAATATAAAATACCTGCTAGATGTGATGTTGGTAAAATAAGAGTTGATTTTGTAGAGACTCATGAACCAACAGGACCATTTGGAGCTAAGTCAATAGGAGAAGTTGTTGTTAACAGCCCAGCACCAGCAATACAAGATGCAATATATAATGCAGTGGGAGTTAGAGTAAATAAACTTCCTATAACACCAGAAAAAACATTTATGAAAATGAATAATATGTAAAATTAAAAAGCTACTGAATATTTATTCTGTAGCTTTTTAAGGAAGTATATTGGATTTTTAATCTGATTCATAATTAGTGCTAGCAATTTCGGGAGTAGTAAAGTTACTATCACAAAATTCGTCAGTTGTACCCACTTTGTGATTTACTACTGATTTTGATTTCCACTTACCTTTTTTATAATAAATTACAGTAATTATAAAACCAATAATCCATCCAACAGGAATACCAATCCAGATACCATTAACACCAAATATTTTAGAAAATAAGTAAGCAGCAGGTATTCTAGCTATCCATAGAGATACTATAGAACTTATCATTGCGAACAGAGAATCACCAGCACCCTTTATAGCGCTTGAAAGTATAAATGATGTACATATAAAAACAAAAAATGGTCCAGTAATCATTAAATAAGAAGAACCTATAGATATTACATCGGCATCAGAATTAAATAAAGATATTAAATTTTCTTTAAATACAACAAATATAATAATTACGAATATTGATATTCCTAAAGACATTTTCAAAGATGAACGTACACCATTTTTTACTCTATTCATTTCGCCAGCACCCATATTTTGTGCAACAAATGTAGAAATAGCAGCACCTAAATTCATAATAGGTAAAGAAATAAATGTTTCAACTCTAGAACTTGCTCCAAAAGCTGCCATAGCAGATGTACCATAACCATTAACTAAAGACTGTAGAGCTATATTTCCAAATGAAAATAGCATTTGTTGAATACCACTAGGTATTCCTAGTCTTAGACCAGTTTTAAATATACTATGATTATAAACTATTCCTTTAATTCTAAATTTTAATACCTTATGCTTTTTATTAAGATAAATAACACTGATTATAAAAGATACACCTTGAGCTATTATTGTAGCAAGTGCTACTCCTTCAACACCCATGTTAAATTTAATAATAAATAATATATCTAACAAAATATTTAAAACAGTAGCTATTATTAAAAAGTAAAGAGGAGTAGTTGAATCTCCAAGTCCTCTTAATATTGCACTAACTGAGTTATAGCCAGCTGAAAATAATGTTCCTAAAAATATTACTATTAAGTATAGCCTAGACTGTTCATATACGGCATCAGGAGTATTCATAAATTTCAATAAAATACCAGAACATGTAATACCAATTATAGTTATTATAATAGAGGTTATGAATACGAAAATATATGTAGTATCAATAGTAGCTTTAACATTTTTAATATCTTTAGAGCCGTAATATTGAGATATTAATATAGAAAAACCAAGACTTATCCCTAAAAGTAAAGATGTAAGTAAAAACATTATAGGATTAGCACCAGACACTGCAGCCATAGCATCTTTTCCAATAAATTGACCAACAATTATACTATCAGCTGTATTATATAATTGTTGAAATAAACTACCAATTAACATTGGCATTGTAAATAAAAATATGGATTTTCCCTCATCACCGGTAGTCAAATCTTTCATCTAATTCCCCCAATTTATTATTATTTAAATTAATTATATATTAAAATTATACTACACTTATTTATTGATATCTAAATATTTTGAAAAATCTATATAAAAATAATAAGAATTTTAAAATTAAAAAGGTGAAATAATAAGAAAGAAATAAAATCAAAAAGGATGTGGCATTGTGACTCATAGAAAAAGACCAAGTACAAGAAAAATGGAAGATTACCAAAAAACTAAATTAGAATTTGCAAAAGAATTAGGAATTAATGGCGCAAACAATACAGAAGTTAATGCAAAAATAGCTTCTCAGGGTGAAGCGAAATATAGTACTAAAACTATGGTTACTAGACATAACCATCATAATGACCAAAAAACTGCAAGAGAAGACTAAAAGCAAAAAATAGGAACTTATATA
>NZ_JAFFPK010000026.1 GCF_017590215.1 Clostridium sp. CCUG 7971 | reverse complement strand
AAAACACCTGTATATCCAGGAAACAACACTATGTTTATAGGGGAAACAAAGAGAGTTGGAGAATTTGAAGAAGCTTGTAAAGCTTGCGGGGAATGTGAACTTGGATGGACAGGAGGAATATGTCCAGTAACTATGTGTGCTAAAGGATTAATAAATGGTGCATGTGGTGGAGCTAAAAATGGTAAGTGTGAAGTAAGTCCAGAAAATGAATGTGCTTGGATAAAGATATATGAAAGATTAAATGATATAGACCAATTAGAAAATTTATTAGAAATAAGACCGATGAAAGATTATTCTAAACAAAATAATCCAAGAACTTTAAGTTTAAAGAAAAAAGAAGAAGTAACTAATGCTTAAGAGCTTTTAAAAGGTTAAAAAGGGGGATTTTTTTATGAGCTTACTAAAACAAACATTAGAAAGTGGAAAATTTGCAGTTACTACAGAAATGGCACCTCCAAAGGGAACGGACCTTTCTCATTTATTAGAGTGTGCCAAACCATTAGTAGGAAGGGTACATGCGGCAAATGTAACAGATTTCCAATCTGCGGTAATGAGAACAACTTCTCTTGCTACATGTAAATTATTAAAAGATGTTGGATTAGAGCCAGTTTTACAAATGACTGGTAGAGATAGAAATAGAATAGCAATACAAGGTGAAATGTTATCAGCAGGTGTATTTGGAATAAATAATATGCTAGCTTTAACAGGAGATCATACAGTTGTAGGAGACCATCCACAAGCTAAAGGTGTATTTGATTTAGATTGTATAGGGATACTTCAAACAGCTGAAACACTAAAGTCAGGAAAAGATTTAGTTGGTAATGAATTAAAAGGATCACCTGATTTTTATTTAGGAGCATCAGTAACTCCAGAATATGCTCCAATAGAAATACAATTAATGAAAATGCAAAAGAAAATAAATGCTGGAGCTAAGTTCTTCCAAACTCAAGCGGTTTATGATATAGAAACAATGAGATCATTTAGAAAAGCAACAAAAGATATGGATTGTAAAGTATTAGCTGGTATAGTTCCTTTAAAATCTCCAGGAATGGCTAAATTTATGACTGCAAATGTACCTGGTATATTTGTTCCAGATGATCAAATAGAAAGATTAAGAGCAGCTGGAAAAGAAAACTGGGTATCTGAAGGTATAAAGATGGCAGGAGAATTTATAAGACAATTAATAGATGAGGATTTATGTGATGGTGTACATATAATGGCGATAGGAGCAGAAGAAAATGTTCCATCAATATTAGATGTTGCACAGTTATAAAAAATTCGCTTTGTTTAAGCCGCTGCGTGGGCGTTAATCTTCATGCCGTTCAAGTAGTTAGTCTACACGTTGTTCCGATAATTTATTAATGTATATGGGGGAAACTAAATGAAAATAGCAGTTATAGGTGGAGGTCCAGGAGGATATGTTGCAGCTTTAAAAGCAGCAATGCTTGGAGCAGATGTAACAGTTATAGAAAAAAGAAGGGTAGGAGGTACTTGCTTAAATGTAGGATGTATTCCAACTAAAGCACTACTTGCGTCTTCTTCAATGTTGATGAATATAAAAGAAGCAAAAGATTTTGGAATAAGTATAGATGGAGAAGTTAAAGCTGACTTTTCAGCTATAATGAATAGAAAAGATAAAATAGTTAATCAACTAATAACAGGAATAGAATTCTTATTTGAAAAAAGAGGAATAAATTTAGTTAATGGATTTGGAAAACTATTAGACAAAAATAATATAGAAGTTACTAAGGATGATGGAACTAAAGAGATTATAAATGCTGATAAAATAATTTTAGCTAATGGTTCAGTTCCAATAGTACCACCGATGTTTCCATATGATGGAAAAATTGTAATTACTAGTGATGAGGTTCTAGGATTAAAAGAACTTCCTGAGTCAGTTTTAATAGTTGGTGGAGGAGTTATAGGCTGTGAAATTGGTCAATTTTTAAGAACTTTAGGAACTGAAGTAACGATAGTTGAAATGAATGAACAATTATTACCTTTCGAAGATAAAGATGTAGCAAAACAGTTGCAGAGACAGTTTAAAAAGGATAAAATTAAAGTATTAACAGGTATTGGTGTTCAAACTTGTGAAGTTGTTGATAATGCAGTAGTTGCAACACTTTCAAATGGAAAACAAATTAAAGCGCAATACGGATTAGTTGCCGTTGGTAGAAAGCCAAACCTTTCAAATTCTGGGGTAGAAGAACTAGGGATAGATTTGGAAAGAGGCAAAATAGTAGTTAATGAAAATCTTGAAACAAACATAGAAGGAATATATGCAATTGGAGACTTAATAAATACTCCATTCTTAGCACATGTTGCTTCAAAAGAAGGGATAGTGGCAGTAGAAAATGCTTTAGGTAAATCTAAAACAGTTAACTACACTGCTATACCAAGATGTGTATATACTGAACCAGAAGTGGCAGCAGTAGGTAAAACAGAAAAAGAACTTCAAGCTCAAGCACAAGAGTATCATATAGGACAATTCGATTTTAGAGCACTAGGTAAGGCTCAAGCCATAGGACATTTCCAAGGATTTATCAAAATATTAGCAGACAAAAACGACAAAATAATAGGGGCTTCAATAGTTGGACCTCATGCGACAGATTTATTAACAGAACTATCACTTGCTGTTCACTTAGGATTAACAGTAGAACAAGTAGGAGATGTAATACATGCACACCCAACATTATCTGAGGGTATAATGGAGGCTCTTCATGATGTTCATGGAGAATGTGTTCATGCAGCTCCTAAACTAGCAAAAGCATAGAAAAAAGCAGAGTGAACTTTTAAAGCTCTGTTTTGACTAAACAAAGGGGGAAATCTTAATATGGGATATAATATAGCTGTTGCAGGAAAAGGTGGAACTGGTAAGACAAGTCTTACAGGGCTTTTAATTAATAATCTTACAAAGAATAACAAAGGATCAGTATTAGTTGTAGATGCAGATGCTAATGCTAACATAAATGAAGTATTAGGTATAGAGGTAGAATCAACTATCGGTGAAATAAGAGAAGAAGTTAGTCAAAGAGAAAAGCAAGGTAATGCATTTCCTGGAGGTATGACTAAAGCTCAGTATTTACAATATAGATTAAATACTTGTTTAGCTGAAGGGGATGGATATGACTTAATGGTAATGGGAAGATCTGAAGGTGAAGGATGTTACTGTTATGTAAATGGAATACTAAGAGAACAAACTGATAAACTATCAGATGCATACGAATACTTAGTTATAGATAATGAAGCTGGAATGGAGCATTTAAGCAGAAAAACAACTAAACATATAGATAAATTACTATTAGTTAGTGATTGCTCAAGACGTAGTATTCAGGCAGTAGCTAGAATTAGGGATCTAGCTAGAGAGCTTAAATTAAGCGTAGGAGAAATACTATTAATAGTTAACAAAGTACCAAATGGAGTACTAAATGAAGGTGTATGCGAAGAAATTGAAAAGCATAAATTAAATCTTATAGGCGTTGTGCCTTTAGATAATTTAATATATGAATATGATTCTACAGGAATACCGTTAGTTAAATTACCTGAAGATTCAGAAGCTAAAACAGCAGTAAGAGATATAATGTCTAAGTTAGAATTAAAATAGGTTTAAGGGGGAAAAACATATGGCATTCAAGATGTCTGTTCAAAAGTATTCTGGTAAGATATCAGAAGTAGAAATAGGGACAGGAGAAAAAGCAATAAAAATAGGTGGAGAAAGTACTCTTCCATTTTATAGTTTTGATGGAGATACTGGAAATATTCAAAAAGTAGGAATTGAAATATCTGATACTTATCCGGAATCATGGATATCTTCAATTAAAGATATGTATAAAGATGTTTGTGATTGTCCTGTTAAGTGGGCTAAGTATGTAGAAGAAAATACAGATGCAGATTTCATATGTTTAAAATTAGAAAGTGCAGATCCAAATGGATTAGATAAATCTGTAGAAGAATGTGCTGAAAATGCTAAAAAAGTAGTTGAATCAGTTAGTATACCTGTAGTTATAGCAGGATGTGGAAACCACGATAAAGATGGAAAATTATTTGAAAAAGTAGCTCAAGCGGTAGATGGACATAACTGTCTATTCTTATCAGCTACTGAAGAAAACTATAAAGCAGTAGGGGCAGCAGCAGCTATGGCATATAGTCATAAGGTTTCAGCTGAATCTTCTGTTGATATAAACCTAGCTAAACAATTAAACGTATTATTAACTCAATTAGGTGTTAAGTCTGAAAGTATAGTTATGAACGTTGGATGTTCTGCTGTTGGTTATGGATATGAATATGTTGCATCTACTATGGATAGAATTAGACTTGCTGCATTTGGTCAAAATGATAAAACATTACAAATGCCAATAATAACTCCGGTATCATCTGAAGTATGGCATGTTAAGGAATCTATAGCAAGCCAGGAAGATGAACCAGCTTGGGGATGTGTAGAAGAAAGAGGTATAAACATGGAAATTTCAACTGCTGTAAGTTCATTAGCTGGAGGAGCAAATGCAGTTATACTTCGTCATCCAAAATCAATAGAAACTGTAAAAGAATTAGTTAATGCGTTAGCTTAATAAATTGTAGGGTTAGGGGGATAAAATAATGGCACTAAAAGCTTTAGATATATTTAAATTAACACCAAAGAAAAACTGTAAGGATTGTGGATTTCCAACTTGTATGGCCTTCAGTATGAAGGTTGCTTCAGGAGCGATAGAAGTTAGCAAGTGTCCACATATGTCAGATGATGCTATAGCACAATTATCAGAGGCAACAGCACCTTTAATGAAAGGTTTAAAAATAGGAACAGGAGCTGCTGAATACGAAGTAGGAGCGGAAACTGTATTATTTAGACATGAAAAAACTTTAGTAAACAGAAACAGATACGCAGTAGCTTTCTGTGAGTGTATGACTGATGAAGAAATAGATGCAAAGCTAAACAATATAAGAAATGTTAACTATATAAGAATAGGCGAAGAAATGAAAGTTGAAATGGCCCTTTTAGAATACTTCGAAAATAAAGATGGATTCTTAAAGTTAATAAATAAAGTTAAAGATAGTGGATTAGAGTTAGCATACATAATATATTGTGAAGACCCAGATGTAGCTAAAGAAGCTGTTGAAATATTAAAGGATAAAAAGCCAGTATTATATGGTGCAAATAAAGATAACTACAAAGAAATGATAGAAGTAGTTAAAGGAAATAAATTGCCTCTAGGTGTTAAAGCATCTAGCCTAGAAGAATTATACTCTACAGTTGAATTAGTTCAAAAGGCAGGATATAAAGAATTAATACTAGATGTAACTGGAGATAGTATAAAAGATACATTTGCTAATGCTGTTCAAGTTAGAAGAATAGCACTTAAAGAACAAGATAGAACATTTGGATACCCTTCAATAGTATTTGCAAATAAATTATCAGATAAAAATCCAAATATGGAAGTTGCATTATCATCAATGTTTACTATAAAATACGGATCAATAATAGTATTAGATGATATAAATTATTCAAAAGCATTACCATTATTTGCTCTAAGACAAAATATATTTACTGACCCACAAAGACCAATGAGAGTTGAAACTAAGGTATATCCAATAAATAATCCAGATGAAAATTCACCAGTATTAGTTACTGTTGACTTCGCATTAACTTACTTTATAATAGCTGGAGAAATAGAAAGATCTAAAGTACCAACTTGGCTAGTTATACCAGATGCTGGTGGATACTCAGTTCTTACAGCGTGGGCTGCAGGTAAATTTGGAGGAAATTCTATAGCTAAATTTATAAATGAGTGCGGTGTAGCTGATAAAACTAAGAATAGAGATTTAATAATACCAGGTAAGGTAGCTGTCCTTAAAGGAGATATAGAAGATAGCTTACCAGGATGGAATGTAATTATAGGTACAGAAGAATCTATGGAATTACCGAAATTCTTAAGAGAATACAAAGAAAAACATGATCAAACTTTAGCGAATGCCTAAAAGTTAAAACTAAGGGGGATAAATTAAATGGAAAAATTTATGATTATAGGTGAAAGAATACACTGTATATCGCCAGTAATAAGAAAAGCTTTAGCGGAAAAAGACCCAGCTCCAATATTAAAAAGAGCAAAAGAACAATTAGAAGCAGGGGCTCATTATATAGATTTTAACATAGGTCCAGCAGAAAGAGATGGAGAGGAGTTAATGACTTGGGGGGTTCAATTACTTCAAAACGAATTTAACAATGTTCCAATAGCTTTAGATACTGCTAACCAAAAAGCTATAGAAGCAGGACTTAAAGTATACAATAGAGAACATGCAAAGCCAATAATTAACTCTGCAGATGCAGGATCTAGAATAGGATTAATAGATTTAGCAGCTGAATATGAAGCTAAGGTTATAGGCTTATGTGCTAAAGAAGGTATACCAAGAGATAATGATGAACGTATGGGATACTGCCAAGAAATATTAGAAAAAGGCTTAATGTTAGGGATGGAGCCAACAGATATATTATTTGACCCATTATGCTTAGTTATAAAAGGAATGCAAGAAAAGCAAGTAGAGGTATTAGAAGCTATAAGAATGATGACTGAGATGGGATTATTAACTACAGGTGGACTGTCTAACGTGTCTAATGGATGCCCTAAACATATAAGACCAATACTTGATAGTGCTTTCTTAGCTATGGCAATGGCAAATGGATTTAGCTCAGCTATAATAAATCCATGTGATGAAGAGTTAATGAGAACTATAAAGTCTTGTGACATAATAAATGGAGCTTCTTTATATGCAGATTCCTTCTTAGAGTTAAGTGAAGGTGGATTTGCATTTAACGGATAAATAAAAATATATATAAGAAGCTAAAAAGGGGGAAGTAGAGTGAATTTATATAATATAATTTTTACAGGTTCAGAGCAAGCTTTAAGTGTTGCTAAAGGTATGTTATCAGAGGCAATAGAGAAAAATGGAAGAGAACATAAAGTTGCATTTCCTGATACTGCATACTCACTACCATGTATTTATGCAGCAACAGGCCAAAAGATGAACTCACTTGCTGATTTAGAAGCAGCATTAGGTATAGTTGAGAGCTTAATAAATAGAACTCATTTATTAGAACATGCATTAAATTCTGGTTTAGCTACAGCTTTAGCTGCTGAAGTAATTGAAGCTATAAAATATTCAACTATGGATGCACCGTATAGTGAGCCGTGTGCAGGTCATATAACTGACCCAATAATAAGATCTCTAGGAGTTCCATTAGTAACAGGAGATATACCAGGTGTTGCAGTTGTACTTGGAGAATGCCCAGATGCTGAAACTGCTGCTAAAGTTATAAAAGATTACCAATCTAAAGGTTTATTAACTTTCTTAGTTGGAAATGTCATAGACCAAGCTATAGAAGCTGGAGTTAAGATGGGGCTTGAATTAAGGGTTATACCTTTAGGATACGATGTAACTTCTGTTATACATGTAGTTTCTGTTGCAATAAGAGCAGCATTAATATTTGGAGGTTTAACTCCAGGAGATTTAAACGGTCTATTAGAGTACACTGCTAAGAGAGTTCCAGCGTTTGTTAATGCATTTGGACCACTTAGTGAATTAGTTGTATCTGCTGGAGCAGGAGCAATAGCTCTAGGATTCCCAGTTATAACAGATCAAACTGTACTTGAAGTTCCAATGAACCTTTTAACTCAAAAAGATTATGATAAAATAGTAGCTACTTCATTAGAAGCTAGAGGTATAAAGATAAAAATTACTGAAATACCAATACCTGTATCATTTGCAGCAGCATTTGAGGGTGAAAGAATAAGAAAGAATGACATGTTTGCTGAGTTTGGTGGAAATAAAACTGAAGCTTGGGAACTTGTTATAAAAAGAGAATTAAGTGAAGTTGAAGACCATAAGATTGAGGTTATAGGTCCTAATATAGATGAAATAGAAACAGATGGAGTTGTTAGATTACCACTTGCTATTATAGTTAATATAGCTGGTAAAGCAATGCAAGATGACTTTGAACCAGTTTTAGAGAGACGTCTGCATTACTTCCTAAACTATATAGAAGGTATAATGCATGTTGGTCAAAGAGATATGTCTTGGATAAGAGTATCTAAAGATGCATTTGAAAAAGGATTTAGACTAGAACATATTGGAGAAGTTTTATATGCTAAAATGTTAGATGAGTTTGAATCTGTTGTTGATAAGTGTGAAATAACTATAATAACTGACGCTGACAAGGTTTCAGAATTAAAATCTCAAGCACAAGTAAGATACAATTCTAGAGATGAGAGATTAGCTTCATTAGTTGACGAAAGTGTTGAAGAATTCTATTCTTGTAATCTTTGTCAATCATTTGCACCAGCTCACGTTTGTGTTGTTACTCCTGAAAGACTTGGACTTTGTGGGGCAGTTAGTTGGTTAGATGCTAAGGCTACTAAAGAATTAGATCCAACAGGGCCATGTCAACCAATAGTAAAGGGTGAATGCTTAGATGATAGATTAGGTAAATGGCAATCAGTAGATAATACAGTAGGAGAAATATCTCAAGGTGCTGTTGAAAGTGTTACATTATACTCTATACTTGAAGACCCAATGACTTCTTGCGGATGCTTCGAGTGTATATGCGGTATAATGCCAGAAGCTAATGGGTTTGTTATAGTAAACAGAGAATTCTCGGATATAACTCCAGTTGGTATGACATTTGGAGAACTTGCTTCTATGACAGGAGGAGGGGTTCAAACTCCAGGATTCATGGGACATGGAAGACACTTCATATCTTCTAAAAAGTTTGCTTTTGCTGAAGGTGGGCCAGAGAGAATAGTTTGGATGCCAAAAGAATTAAAAGAATATGTAGCTGATAGATTAAATGCTACAGTAAAAGAAATGACAGGTATAGAAAACTTTACAGATATGATTTGTGATGAAACAATATCTAGTGATTCTGAGGGTGTATTAGCATTCTTAGAAGAAAAAGGTCATCCAGCATTATCTATGGAATGTGTAATGTAAATTATCATATTAGGAGGAATAGTATGAAAGTTATACCAAGTTTGAAGTACACTAGTAAGCATGAGTGGGTAAGAGTTGAAGGTGAATATGCTTATATAGGAATAACAGATTTTGCACAAGATCAATTAGGAGAAGTATTATTTGTTGAGATGCCAGAAGTTGAAGATGAATTAACTAAAGATGAAGATTACGGAGTAGTAGAATCTTCTAAAGTTGCATCTGACTTAGTCGCTCCTTTATCTGGAGAAGTTGTTGAAATAAATGAAAAATTAGAAGATGAACCTGAATATATAAATGAAGATCCATATGATGCATGGATTGTAAAAATAAAAATAGCAGATACTGATGAGCTTGATAGTTTATTAGATGCTGAAATGTATGAAAGTGAAATAGAATAGCATTAGAAAGAGTATAGAGGATTTGAGTGCACGCAAATCTATCTATACTCTTTTTTTAACAATAAACAACTTGAGAACTTAACATGTGCTAAAATTATATTAGATAAAGGCATTAAGGGGGAGAGCTATGATAAAAGTAATTTTTAAGTCACATAACAAAGAGGTATATTGTAATAAAGGGGATAATCTATTAGAAGTTTTACGAAATACGGATATATTTATAGATGCTCCTTGTGGTGGAAATGTATCTTGTGGAAAGTGTAAAGTAAAGTTATTAAAAGGGAATGTTGATAGCGAAAAGACAATACATATAAAAGATGAGGAATGGGAACAAGGGTACATATTAGCTTGTAGCACTAAAGTAATTGATAATATAGAAATAGAAGTTCCTTCTAAACTATCATCATCTATGCATGGCATGAAGATAGAAGGTAGCGATAAAAAGAAAGATAAAGAAATATTTGATAGAGCTAAGAATATAATAGAGACTCATAATTTAGATTTTAAAACTAATATAGAAAAAACATATATAGAAATGGAAGAACCAAATCTAGATGATAACATAAGTGATGTAGATAGACTAGAAAGACATGTTAGAAATCACTTAGGGTTTAGTGAAATAGATTTTAAGTTAGACTTACTTAGAAAAATTCCTGTAGTATTTAGAGAAAGTGATTTTAAGGTAACAATAACTTATGTTAAAAAGAAAAATAAAATAACTATAATAAATATAGAAAAAGGAAATACCCAAAATCAATTATATGGAGTAGCAATTGATATAGGAACAACATCTGTAGTAGTTTGTCTAGTTGATTTATACACTAAAGAAGTAATAGATAAAGCATCATCAGGTAATGCTCAAATAAAATATGGCGCAGATGTTATAAACAGAATAATATATTCAACAAAGAAAAATGGATTGGAAGAATTAAATAAAGCTATAATAGATGAAACGATAAACCCACTATTAGAATCTATATATATAAAAAATAATATAAGTAAGGATAATGTGGTTTCTCTTGTCGTAGCAGGAAATACAACTATGTCTAGTTTATTTTTAGGAGTATATACAGATTACTTAAGACAAGAGCCATATATTCCACCGTTTTTAAAATCACCAAGGCTTATGGGAGAAGATGTTCGCCTAAATATAAATCATAGTGCTTATGTTTATCTTGCTCCATCAGTAGCTAGTTATGTTGGAGGAGATATTACAGCTGGTGTATTATCGGCAGGTATATGGTCGAGTGAAGAAAATGTGTTATTTATAGATTTAGGAACTAATGGAGAAATAGTATTTGGAAATAAAGATTATATGATGAGCTGTGCTTGCTCTGCTGGACCTGCATTTGAAGGTGGAGGTATAAGTTGTGGAATGAGAGCATCAAATGGAGCTATAGATAAAGTTAGTATAGATAAATATACACTAAAGCCAAACTTATCAATAATAGGCGAATGTGAACCAATAGGAATATGTGGTTCAGGTATAATTGATTTAATTTGCCAAATGTTACTTAAAGGTGTTATTGATAGAAGAGGTAAAATACATAGAGATATAAATAATGAGAGAATTAGATTTAATGAACATGAAATAGGAGAATATGTATTAGCTTTTAAAGAAGAATACAATTTAGAGAATGATATAACTGTAACTGAAGTTGATATAGATAACTTTATTAGAGCTAAAGGTGCAATATATTCAGGTGCAGCTACTCTTATAGAAAGTTTAGGCATGGACTTTAGTGTAATAGATAAAGTTTATATAGCTGGTGGAATAGGAAATAACTTAAATATAGAAAACTCAATTCTTATAGGATTACTTCCAGATATAGAAAGAGAAAAATTTGAATATATAGGAAATAGTTCCTTAGTAGGTTCATATCTAGCATTAATAAGCAAAGATGCAAAGAAAAAGCTAATTGAAATAGGAGATGAAATGACTTATGTTGAATTAAGTGTTTATCCAACATATATGGATGAATTTATTTCAGCATGCTTTTTACCACATACAAATATAGAACAATTCCCAAGTGTTAAAAAATTATTGGAGGATTAGACTATGAACTTATCAGATAAAATGAATAAAGCATTTAATATAAAAAAAGAAAACTTTGGTGATAAGATAGAATTTGCATATCCAAATGAAACATTAGCTATTAGTACAACTAATAATAGTTGTAATCTAAGTTGTGCCCATTGTAATGGTCATTATCTAAAGAATATGACACCTATAAAAGAATATAAATCTAAAATAAAAGGTAAAAATGTAAGCAGCTTCTTGTTAAGCGGTGGATGTAGTTTTGAAGGAGATGTTCCTATAAATAATCATATAGAAACATTGAAGAAACTAAAAAAAGAAGGGTACAAATTAAATGCCCATTTAGGCCTTATGGACAAAATAAGCATAGAAAATGTTTGTAAATATCTAGATGTAGTTTCTTTTGATTTAGTATTTGATAAAGAAACAATAAAAGAGGTATATAAAATAGATAAAGATAAAAAAGATTATATAAATGTATATGAAATAATAAAGCAAAATGCTGAAGTATCACCACATATATGTATAGGGTTAAAAGGTGGTATAGTAAAAGGAGAATATGAAATCATAAATTATCTAGCTAAAACCCCTCCCCAAAAACTAACATTCATAGTTTTAATACCAACAAAAAACACCGAATATGAAAATGTAAATCCGCCTAATTTAGATGAAGTTTGTGATGTACTTTGCGAGGCAAGAATTCAAATGCCAAATACACATATAAATTTAGGTTGTATGAGACCTAGGGGAATCTATAGAAAAGAATTAGATAGTTTAGCCTTAATGTGTGGAGTTAATAAAATAGTTCTACCAGCGAGAGATGCTAAAAACAAAGCAAATCAAATGAATATGACTATATTAGAGAGTAGGGAGTGTTGCGTATTATGATTAGATTATCCTTAGGCAGTGCTATAGAGCTTGGATTATTAAATAAAGCTAGCGATATCCCCCCTACAACCGCTTATATAATGATTGGTGATAAATGTAGCAATAAATGTACATTTTGTTCTCAATCAGCAGAAAGCAGTACAAGAAAAGATAAATTATCAAGGGTTATTTGGCCAGAGTACTCAAAAGAAGAAATACTAAGAGTTCTAAAGTCATACAACGGAGAGCATATAAAGAGAATATGTATTCAATCAATGGCAAGTAATGAGGCTCATAAAGAAGTTGAAGAATTTATATCTTACATAAAAGATGAAATTGATTATCCGATTTCTCTATCTGCAAAGCTTGAATCTGATAAAGATATAGAGAGATTTTTTAAATGTGGAGTAGATAAAATAGGAATAGCAATAGATGCTTGTAACGAAGAGTTGTATGAAAGTATAAAGGGAAATAACTACAAAGAAAAGTTAGAATTGATAACTAATATGGCAAATAAATACGAAGGTAAAATAAGCACTCATATTATAGTTGGATTAGGTGAAACTCATAAAGATATATATGACCTATATACATACTTAAGAGATAATAAAGTAACTGTAAGTTTATTTGCATTTACACCTGTAAAAGGAACTAAAATGGAAAATATAAGTCAACCTAATATTGAAAGTTATAGAAGAGTTCAACTTATGACTTATATGATAGATAGAGGATATAGTAAAGAATGTTTTAAATTTGAAAATGGGTATGTAACTTATATTGAATTAGATGATGTTATAAAAGAAGATATAAATAAAGGTTATCCTTTTGAAATAAGAGGTTGTAAAAATTGTAATAGACCTTATTATAATGAAAGGCCAGGAAGTACTATTTATAATTACTCAAGAAGTTTAAATGAAGAAGAGATAAAATTGGCTGCAAAAGAAATAAATTTAGCTTAGGGGAGAATTTTATGAATCAGTGGAGAGTAATAAGAAATAAAACATACAATGGTGCTATGAATATGGCGATTGATGAGGCTATTACAATTGCTTATAAAGAAAGAAAAGTAAAGCCTACATTAAGATTTTATACATGGGAGCCAGCATGTCTCACTATAGGATATTTCCAAAAGCTTGAAGGCGAAATAGATATAGAAGCTTGTAAAAAATTAAATGTAGACTGTGTTAGAAGGATTACTGGTGGAAGAGCAGTTCTTCATGAGGATGAACTAACTTATAGTGTTATTGTAGGTGAGGACAATCCATTAATGGACAAAAGTATAAACTTATCTTATAAATTTATAAGTGAAGGGTTAGTAAAAGGTCTAAACTTATGTAATATACATACTGATAATTTAAGTAATGGAGAACGAATAGGTAGAGATAATTTATCAGCAGCATGTTTTAATGCTCATGCCTCTTATGAAATAACAATGAATAATAAAAAGGTAGTAGGAAGTGCTCAAAGTAGAAAACACGGTGTAATACTTCAACACGGGTCTATAGTATTAGATTTTGATGTAGATAAATTATTTGAACTAATCAAAACAGAAAATCAGGATAAAAAAGAGAGATTAATTAGATTTACAGCAAGAAAAGCTAGTGGAATAGAAAACGAATCTAAATTAAAAGTAGATATAAATGATCTAGAAAAAAACTTAATAAAGGCTATGGAAAAGCATTTAAATGTAGAATTTGTAGAAGAAGAACTAAGCGAATATGAGTTAAGTTTAGCTAATAAGTTATATGAAAAGTATAACTCAGATGAACACAATAAAAAGAGATAAATTTAATTGACTTTATATAAAACAAAGTGCTATACTCAAAATATAGTAAAAAATAGTAAAATATAATATAAATTTTGAAATCATGAAGGTTTCTTCGGTGTATTGAAATACCTGAAGAAACTTTTTTTGGTTCAAATAAAAAATCATTTTGGGGAGGGGTTTATATGTGTGAATCAGCAGCTTATGTGTTAAGAAATGAAAAATTAGAAAGAGTAATGGATAATGTAGTAAGTGTAGATCCATATGAAGGTAAAGTTTATTTAACAGATTTATTAGGAGAACAAAAGATAATCGATGGTGAAATAAAAGAAATAAAATTAATGGATCATAAGATAATAATAAAAGAGAGTAACTAAAACAAGATATTAGGGGATAAACATATGATAATAGCAGTTATAGATGGAATGGGTGGAGGAATAGGATCTCAGATAGTATCCACTCTTAGAGACGAATTACCTACATATATAGATATATATGCACTAGGTACAAACTCTATTGCAACTAGTGCAATGATGAAAGCTCACGCCAATAAAGGGGCAACTGGGGAAAATGCAATTGTGACATCCGTAAAAAAGGCAAATATAGTAGTATCGCCAATATCTATGGCTATGCCAAATTCTATGATGGGAGAAGTAACCTGTAAAATAAGTGAAGCTATAGTTGATAGCGAAGCTTTAAAGATATTACTTCCAATAATGCCTGAAAATATTGAATTAGTAGGCTTAGAAAATAAGCCATTAGCTTTACTGATAAAGGATGCAGTCAAGGTTATAAAAAAGGAATTTAATATAAAATAATGGGGGGATTAAAATAATGTTTAGTAAAGATGTTGTAAGATATCACCATGGTCATGACCACGACCATTGCCATGAACATACTCACACTCGTGGAGTAGAAGTTGAAAATAAAGATGAGAAAACTTTAAAAATATTATTACTTCACTGGGTAAACCATAATGAAACTCATGAAGAAGGATTTAGAGAGTGGGTAGAAAAGGCTAGAGAAATAGGGAAAGAAGAAACAGCTAATCATATAGAAAAAGCTATAGAATATATGCAAAAAGCTAATGAAATGTTAATAGAAGCAAAAAAACATATGTAATGCTAAATAAGAATATGATGCAAATATTGTATCATATTCTTTGTTTTTTATTTATATAAAATAAAAAATATACAAATTTATGAAATAAGGTTGACCTTATTAAAAAATATTATATTATATATTTATAAGTTAATACGGAGAAGTACTCAAGCGGCTCAAGAGGATCCCCTGCTAAGGGATTAGGCTGGATTAAACCGGTGCGAGGGTTCGAATCCCTCCTTCTCCGCCAGTAAAGACTATCTATTTTAGATAGTCTTTTTTTATTACAATAACATTATATTTAATTTTTAATATAGTGTATAATAGAAGCATATGATTATATTAGGAGGTATTTAAATGACGTAAGAATAAGTAAGAAGAATTAAGCGCTATAATGAAATATGTATTAAATTATTTGATACATATAGCATATAAAGACAAGATTTAAATTATATAAAAAGTAGATTTTTATTGATAAAACTATATTTTTTCTGTAATTTAACAAATTCTTCATAATAAAGCATATATAAAATATTAGATAGGATAAAATTATAGAGCAAGTGAGGGAAGTTAGAAATGATAGATATTAAAAATAGTACATTTAATATACTAAATAAAGTAAAAAATCTTAAATATAGAATAGTTATAGATTCGTTAATAGTGGGTATGCTAGTAGGTCTAGTAATAGTTTTAAATAGATTTTTAGCAAGTGAATTAGGGAAATTATTTATGAATATGTATAAATTTGCGAAATCTCATGTATACAGTATACCATTTGTATTTTTAATACTTGCAATACTTGGATATTTTGTAGCTAAGTTATCAAAGAAAGAACCGATGATAAGTGGTAGTGGTATTCCTCAAGTTGAAGGAACACTTATCAGGAAATTGAATATGAACTGGTTAAGAGTTTTGATGTATAAATTTATTGGTGGTGTTGCTTGTTTAGGAGCAGGACTATCTGTGGGTAGAGAAGGTCCATCAGTTCAAATGGGAGCTTGTATAGGTCAAGGAGTGTCTAGTAAGCTAAATAAACTTGACTATGAGGAAAAATATTTAATTACAAGTGGAGCAAGTGCAGGGCTATCAGCAGCATTTAATGCTCCATTATCAGGAGTTATGTTTGCATTAGAAGAAGCACATAAAAACTTTTCACCACTCGTTTTACTTTCTGCTATGGTAGCATCTTTAAGTGCCGATATTATATCAAAAGGATTTTTTGGTATAATACCATCTCTTGAATTTTCAAAACTAGCAATTATGCCTCTTAAATATTATTGGGTATTAATTTTTCTAGGTGTTATGGTAGGTATAAGTGGAGTAATATTTAATACAGGAATTTTAAAGACACAAAGTATATTTAAAAATAGTAAAATGAAAATAGAGTATAAAATAATAATACCATTTTTATTAGCAGGACTAATTGGAATTATATCACCGATTTTATTAGGTGGAGGTCATGAACTTATAATGAGTTTAAAAGGTATGAATTTTACTATAACTACATTACTTATATTTTTATTTGTAAAATTTATTTTTACATTTATTAGTTTTGGGTCTGGAGTTCCTGGGGGGATATTTTTCCCATTATTAGTATTAGGAGCCTTAGTAGGAAATATAGTTGGGTTAATTGGGGTTAATTATTTAGGAATCCCTAATGAATATTTAATTAATTTTGTGGTACTTGCTATGGCAGGTCATTTTGCAGCGTCAGTAAAAGCTCCAATAACAGGGATATTACTTATATCAGAAATGACAGGCACATTTGAACATTTATTACCACTAGCTATAGTAGTAATAGTAGCACAATTAACATCAGATTTATTAAATGCAAACCCAATATATGAAGAACTTTTAGACAGAATACTTCATAAGCAAGATAAATATAATACAGAAATATCAACAAATAGTAAAACGCTATTGGAAATAGGAATAGAATTAGATAGTTGTATAGAAGGAAAATATATAAAAGAAATTAATTGGCCTAAAAATGCTTTAGTTGTATCTATTACTAGAGGGAATAAAGAAATATTACCAAAAGGAAATACAAAAATACATGTTGGTGATTATATGGTAGTAATGACAGATGAATCAACATCATCAGAGGTGTTAGAAGAGATATCAAAACTATCTAAAAATAGTCAAACTGAAAATAGCTAAAGATAATAT
>NZ_JAFFPK010000025.1 GCF_017590215.1 Clostridium sp. CCUG 7971 | reverse complement strand
TTTTTTACCTACTACAACTTTGTCCATCCAAGTTGTTAAATACTTGTGTATAGTTTCATGTTTTAATAATTCCCTAGACATTAAAGCTATATCATGTGCTGATGTGTAATGATCATCTACTGGTAAACCGTTAGTGTTTGCAAAATGAGTATCCTTCATTCCTAACGATTGTGCTTTTTTATTCATCATATCTACAAAGGCCTCTACACTACCTGCTATATGTTCTGCCATAGCAACACAACCATCATTTGCTGAAGCTACTGCTATACCTTTTAAAAGGGTATTAACATCTTGAGTTTCTCCTGGTTCTAAAAATATTTGGCTTCCACCCATACTTGCAGCATTTTCGCTTATTTGTACTTTATCATCTAATTTTACTTTACCTGAATCTAGTGCTTCACATATTAATAACATTGTCATTACTTTTGTTACACTAGCTGGTGGTAACTTATCATGTGCATTCTTTTCATAAAGAATCTGTCCACTTCCTACATCCATCAATATTGCCGATTTTGATGATATATTTATGGTAGCACTAGGATCACCTGCAAAAGCTATATTCATAGGCATTAAAGCAAGTAACATAGTCATAGCTATACTAGTCAGTTTTTTCATCAACGTCACCTCTTAATATTTATTTAAACTTATTTTCTACCATTTACATTTTTTTATTCTATTGGTGATGTTTTACTTGATGAGTATTTTTTTTATTTTCTAACTTTCTAAAATGACTAGCTAAAGCTCCATCATTGTGTGCATTTTCTATTATGTCAAATGCATATTCATAATCCATACCATAGTCTGCTGCTATTTCCATTCTTACTTGTTTTAAAGCCATTCTTGCATTATGATTTGCTATATTATTCATTTTTAGCCTCCTATTAGCATTTATTTATATGTAATTATTTTCTACTAATATTCAGCTTTTATAATTGTTATTTTTTGTCAAAACTCGTTTCGCTTAATCTACTTCGTAGTCGCTACACTCATGTCGCCAACGATATGACACTCGCTATTGCTTCGGTCACATCCGTTGCTCAAAATTCTACGTTCTTATTGCCAGCGATATACATTTTCTCAAAATATAGCTTTCTATAACAAAAAAGGATGCCTTTTGGCATCCTCTAAAATCTAATTATTTTCCTGCTAATTTTATAGCTCTATCTAATACAGCTGCTCCATTACACATTCCGTAATGAGACATGTTTATAACCTCAACTGGTGCTTTTCCATCTACTATTTTCTTAGCTTTTTCTAACATAAATCTAACTTGTGGTCCTAGTAATAAAACATCAAAGTTTCCTATTTCTTTATCTATATTAGCTTCACTTATAGCCCAAATTTTTGCTTCTATTCCTTTTTCCTTTGCTGCTGCTTCCATTTTTGTTACTAATAAAGATGTTGACATCCCTGCTGAACAAGCTAACATTATTCTTATCATAATATTTCCCTCCTAGTATTTAATGTACCTGAGTACTTAATATTTATTTAGTATTATATTATCCACTTTTTTGAAAACGTTTTTTAATATATTATAATAATACACTATTCATTTTTAATTGTCTATACATTTAATTTTTATTTTCTAAAATACTTTTATCACTATAATTAACCAAGGTTATATTATTTTTTTCTAGTACTTTTTTTACATTTTCAGATGTTAATATCTTATGCTCTTTAGTTCTTGGTATAGCATAAGAAGTTGAATTTAATAAAAATTCATCTACAAAAGCTGGATGAGTCATTATATCTGCTATTTCATATTTCTTTAATTCTTCTATATTTTTTTCAAAATAATCATAGTCTACATTATTAGCATAAAAAGTATCTACAACAGGTATTATTTTTTTATAATCTAGATTATACTCAAATCCTCCTCTAATTGGTAGCCTATACTTGTTTAATATTTTTTTGATTACTGGATTTAATTTTAATAATCCATGTACATGATGATGACTATCTAAGTGAGTTATTTTTACACCAGATTCTATAACTCTATCTATTTGAGCACAAAATTCTTCATATATTTCATTCATGTCCATATCTTCTAAAGATTCATTTGTAATTCTTTTATAAAAGTATCCATTTTCATCTACGATTGTTTTATGCTTTTTAAGTAGAGGTTTATAACAGCTTAAAGTCATATGAACCCCACATCCTAATCCTGGATTTTCTTTTAATAACTCTACTCCTTGTTCAAACCCTGGCATTGCACTCATCATAGTCGTAGAGCTTACTACCCCATTTTTGTATGCTGATATTATTCCTACATTAACACCCTCAGTATATCCAAAATCATCTGCGTTTATTATTAGCTTTGTCATACTTATACCATCCCCTATTTCTACAATATTAAACTACAAAGTATTACTTTTCTTATAACGTACCATCGTTTTTATATGTAAGTCAACTGTTATTTATAATAATGTATATACATTTAATCATATACAAAAAAGCTTAGATTTCTCTAAGCCTTTTTATTTAATAGTCATTGATTTCATCTTCAATTTCTATTATTTCTGCATCTGTATTTGCATCTATAAAATTTAAAATTTTCTCTCTAGTAAAATCTCCTTGTCTAGAGTCTAGAGATATTGATGCTATCCCTATTGTAATTCTTTGATGCAAATCTTGATTTTCTATTTCAGAAACAGATGCATTAAAATTATTTTGTAATTTTTTAACTAAGCTTTTTACTACCATTCTTTTTTCTTTTAATGAATGTACCCAACTAGCTCTAAGATTTATTTTCATTACTAATATTTTCATAGTAATTTACCTTTCTTTTGTTTATATAATAATTTTCATCTATTAATATTAACTATTTATAATCTTTTTCTACTGCCTGAGCTAATATTTTATTTATATTATCCATCATTAAAGTTAGTTTTTGCTCATTAGTTAAGTAATTATACAGTTTTTTATTATTTGTTACTTTCTTTTTTGTGTTTTCTATCTTTGTATTAGTTTTTTTATCTATTTGTTGATTTTTCATGGTGTAGCTTTGAATTTGCATTTGAGTTAATCTGTAATCTTTTAAAAGCTCCTCACATTCTTTATCAGATTTAACCTCTTTCATAGATTTTCTAAAATCTTTATACTCTTTACTATTTTTTATTTCACTAGCTAACTTTGTAGCTGTATCATAAACTCCCATAAAAACCTCCAGATATTATATATTACTTCAATAAAAAAGATTGAATATAATAAATTATATTCAATCTCTTATAATTATACCTCCATTATTATAGGAAGTATCATTGGATTTCTCTTTGTCTTTTGGTATAGGTACTCTTTTAAGTTTTCTTTTATATTATTCTTTAAATAAGCCCACTCTTTTATGTTTCTATCTTCACAGTCTTTTAAGACTTGCTTAATTACATTTTTTGCTCCATCCATTAAATCTTCTGATTCTCTTACATATACAAATCCTCTAGATATAATATCTGGTCCTGCTAATACTTTTCCGTCTTCTTTTGATATTGTTACTACTACTATCATCAGTCCATCTTCTGATAAATGTTTTCTATCTCTTAATACTATATTACCTACATCTCCAACACCTAATCCATCAACTAATACATTTCCTGTTGGTATGTTTCCAACTACCTTAGCTGAATTTCTATCTATCTCTAAAACTTCTCCAGTTTTATTTATAAATATATTTTGACTTGGCATTCCTAATTCTTCTGCTAATTCAGCATGTTTCTTTAACATTCTATATTCACCATGAACTGGCATAAAGAATTTAGGTTTAGTTATTCTATGAATAAGCTTTAATTCTTCTTGGCAAGCATGCCCCGAAACATGTATGTCTGCTTCGTCATAAACTACTTCTGCTCCTTTTTCAAATAAGAAGTCTATTACTTTTGATATTGGTTTCTCATTCCCTGGTATTGGATGAGCTGATATTATTATTAAATCTCCATTTTTTATTTCCACTTTTTTATGTTCAGCACTTGCCATTCTTGCAAGAGCTGACATTGGCTCTCCTTGAGATCCTGTTGTTATTAAAACTATTTCATTATCTTCGTATTTAGATAAATCATTTAGGTCTATTAACATATTATCTGGGATATCTATATATTCTAGCTCTCTAGCAACATTAACTACATTTACCATAGATCTTCCTGACACCGCTACTTTTCTATTAAACTTTTCCGCTGTATTTATTATCTGTTGTAGCCTGTGTATGTTAGATGCAAATGTTGCAACTATTATTCTGCTATTACTAGCTTTTCTAAATAAATCCTCTAGTCTTGAGCTTACTATTCTTTCTGACATAGTATATCCTGGTCTTTTGGCATTAGTACTTTCTGCTAATAATAAAAGTACTCCTTTTTTACCAAGTTCACAGATTCTTGGTATATCCATAACTTCTCCATCCATAGGAGTATAATCTATCTTAAAATCTCCTGTATGATATATTATACCTTGATCCGTATGAACAGCTATAGAGCAAGCATCTGGTATACTATGATTGTTCTTTATAAACTCTATTTCCATATTGTTAAGCTTTATCATTTGCTTTGGCGTTATAACATTTAGCTTAACATTATTCATTTTATGCTCTTTTAGCTTAACTTGTATAAGCCCTACACTAAGTTTTGATCCATATATAGGTACATTTATCTTTCTTAATATATATGGAAGAGCCCCGATATGGTCTTCATGCCCATGTGTAATAAATATACCTTTTACTTTATCCTTATTTTTTATTAAATAAGTTATATCAGGTATGACTATGTCTACCCCCAACATATCATCTCCTGGGAAACTAAGCCCAGCATCTATTACAATTATTTCATCTTTATACTCAACCAGAGTCATGTTTTTTCCGACTTCGTTAAGCCCACCTAGTGCCATTATCTTTATTTTATTGGCATTTTTCTTGAACAATTGCATCATCTCCTTCTGTCTATTCAGTTTTTCTTAAATTTCAACACGTTCTATAATTTAGATAATATCAAATCACGCACTCTTTACCAGTTATTATCATTGTACCATATTTCCTGATATAATTTAAGTAATATTTAAAATACATTTATTGTATTATTTTGACAAAGTTATCCTATTCTGATATTCTCTGAGTATAATATACCAAATTAAAGGAGGACATATGAGAGGTAAAACCCACTGTGCCATAGGTGTTTTAAGTGTTATACAAGCTTCTCTACTTTTTCAAACACCTATTTCTATCTTTAATCTTATCTTGTCTGCTTTTTTCTCAATACTTCCAGACTTAGATGAATCTAATTCTATCGTTTCAGACTTCTTTTTAAAAAAGAATGTATCTAAGTTTATACTAAAGCTGGCAATATACTTGATAAATATAGTAATCTTCTTTATATCTTTAAAAATAAACGATAATTTTTATATAAGCTCTGCAGTAACATTTATAGCTATTATAATAATAGAAGCTAAGTTAACTCATACATTACTTAGAAAGATTTTCTTATCTCTAATATTTGTTTTTTTAGCTATATGTCTTTATTTAATAAATGTAAAAATATATTTTTCAATTTTTTGCCTAATGCTAGCAACTTTTCCTTGGCTTAAACATAGAAGTTTTTCTCATAGTATATTTGCTACCGTGTTAATATATTTTCTATTAAAACAAATAGAACTAATATATAATATATCTAATTTGGCATTTTTTGGTACTATTAGTTATGCTAGTCATCTATTTTTAGGCGATTTATTTACAAAATCAGGAATTCCTATTTTATATCCAATAAGTAATAAAAAATTCTCTTTAGGGTTTTTTAGGGTTGGAAGTGGGTTTAATAATATATTAGAAATGCTATTTGTGATGTTATTAGTAAGTTGGATAATTTTCACTATAATAAAAATGTAAGTCCCATTTGGGACTTACATTTTTATAGTATTATTTACTACATGCATCACATAACCCATAGAATTTAACATCATGGTCTAATATTTTAAATTTATATAATTCTTGTATTTGATTTTCAATATTATCTAATAAATCTTCCTGTGCTTCCATTATCTTTCCACAGCTTTTACAAATAAGATGATGATGATTATGACAATCTTGTCTATCTAAACTAAGTTCATATCTTATACATCCGTCATCTAAGTTAAGTTTTGATATTACTCCTATTTCATCTAGTAGTTGCATTGTTCTATAAACAGTAGCAAGCCCTATTTCTGGACAGTCTACTCTTACTAAATCATAAATTTCTTCACTGCTTAGATGCTCTGAATTATTTTTAAGTAGTATGTCTACTATAGCTCTCCTTTGTGGAGTAATTTTAAATCCTGTTTCTTTTAATTTTTCTTTTAATATATCCATTGTATTAATCATAATATCACCCTTATTTTTCAATTGATAATCTTTATTAATTATTTTAATTGATAATCAAGTTTTTGTCAACATTTAAGAAAACGTTCTTTTTATTAATTGCCATAAATGAAGTTGTGTAGAACCTCTAAATTCTTATCTATATTCCATTTAACCACATACATTCCATCTTCATTTAATCTTCCTTCTTCTCTATAATCTGCAAGTGGAAACTCTAGTTGTTTAATATCATAACTTGCAAGTTCATGTGCTGAAAATGCTAGTTTCATTATTTTATCTAAAGCTATATTAACATCTACATGCTTTAATACACTTTTAATTACTTTAGGGTATTTAGTTATAGATGTATTTGACAATTTATTAGCTATGCTAGTTAAAATCGCTCTTTGTCTTTCATCTCTTTTGTATATTGTGTCTATTTTTCTAATTCTAGCATAAGCTAATGCTTGATATCCATTTAAATTATTAATCCCTTTATTTTCTATATACTTAATATTACCCTTATTTGAGTCATTGAAACCATAACATGTTTTAATAAACTTATTTAAGTGGTTAATTTCGCCTTCTTTAATATCTACTTCAACACCGCCTAAAACATCTACCACGTCAATAAATGATTTAAAATCTACAAGTGCATAGTCAGTTATATCTAAATTAAAATTTTTATTAATAGTTTGAATTAGTAATTCTTCTCCACCATAAGCATATGCATGATTTAATTTTTCACGGCCTTTACCTGGTATATCAACTAAAGTATCCCTTACTAAGGACGTTAATTTTAAAGACTTATTAAGGTTATCAATAGTTAGAATTATCATTGAGTCTGACCTTGCTGGTCCTTTATTACTAAGACTATCTCTACCTATTAACAATATATTATCTACTTTTTTTTGATTAGAAACTTCATTAAATTCATCTTCAGCATAAACATTATTTGAACATATCATAAATATAAATGCTAAAGATAAAATTAATATATTTTTTAATTTTGTCATTTTATCACTGCCTTTTAAGATTAGATTTATATTTTTTATTTTCTCCTCTTAATCTAAAATTTACCCGTATTATATAAATTACAATATATTTACTTGTTAGGATTTTTTTGTAAGTTATATTTAAATCAATTATTTTTTAATCATTTTTTGTATATAAATATATCATTTATCTATTAATTAATTTATATACAAAAAAGCTTCTTAAAATCAAATTTGATTTTAAGAAGCTACAAGTTATAAATTATATATTATTGCTCGTCTTCGTCGAAGTTTAATCCTTCTTCTTCCATTAATGTATTGTATACATCTACAACTATTTCGTATTCTGCATCATCTTCTAAAGGAACTAATATTTCTCCTTCTTCATCTTGGTCTATTCTAAATATTAATGCTTCTTCTGCTTCTTCATCTTCAACAGGCATTAATATAGCGTATTCCTTTCCTTCTGCTTCTAGAGTTAATATTATTTCAAATTGAGCTTCAACTCCGTTTTCGTCAACTAAACTTATTATGTTTTCTTGCATGCGATTCACCTCTGATTCATTATTTGTTATTTATATTATATATCATAAAGATATAATTTTATAGGTGTTTTAAAAATTTCTTTGTCTATCTAAGTATCCTTGTAAAATTATAACAGCTGCAACCATATCTATTACACTTTTTCTATTTTCTCTTCTTACATTTCCTTGTATTAGCGTTCTTTCAGCTGCTACTGTAGATAATCTCTCATCCCAGTATTCAATTTTTATTCCAGTTTCTTCTTCTAGTAATTCACAAAACTTTATTACTTTTTCACCTTGTGGTCCAAGTGTTCCATTCATATTCTTTGGAAGCCCAGAAACTATTTTATTAACTTGTCTTTCCTTTATTATTGACTTTAATTCCTCTATGTCTTTTTTCTTTCCTATTCTTTTAACAGTTTTTACACCTTGTGCAGTTAATCCCATTAAATCACTTACTGCAACTCCAATAGTTTTATCTCCTACATCAAGACCCATTATTCTTCCGTCTAACATATGTTTTCTCCTTATAGTGCTTGTGTTATATTAATTTAATAAACTTAGAATACCATATATTATACTATTATGTATAGCTACTAATATACTTATTATTGCTTAAATTGTATATATTTATTTAGTTTATATAAATATATATCTGATTTTCTTTAATAATCACTCATCAAAACATTCTAGTATATAAAAATTAGACAGGTAATTATCCTGACTAACCTTATTTTAAATTTTTAACTTTTTTTATTATCAAATATCATCATATTTATACTTATTATTATCAGTGGTATAAGTATATAAATAGATGCTGTAGCTGCTGCTATTATTCCTGAATCATTAACTAAAAGTGTAACAACACATCCTACCATAGTAGCTATAAATCCTTTAAATATAAATGGATACTTATCAGCTATCAATCTAAAATGTCTTGTCGGTCTAAATATAAGTACTCCAATTATACCTACACCTGCTAGCAAAATATTTACCCATACACTAGTTTGAGCTAATTTTAAGTTCATTTGTATTTTTCTACCAAATGTTTGAACTATTTCACTCGGTCCATTTAACATAATTTGTTTAACAAATCCTGATAAATGGGACTCACTTCCTGATATTATATCTATAGCTGCAAAAACTACTACTACACCTACAGCTGCCATTCCCAGCAGTATAACTTTCTTAAGGTCAAGTTTAACATCAAATATTAATAAAACTAATAATAAATATGCTACACACTCTGATATTGCAGCTCCAACATTAGCTCCCATCGCTGGAGATGCTGTTGTAATTAGTATTATAAGACTTAAAACTGCTACAGCCCATTTTGGTATCTTTTTATAATCAAGTAAAACTGCTAATCCAAAAATTGCACTACCAATTGCAATACCTTGATATTCATTACCCATACCATAGTATCTTGCACCAATTATAGCATCATAACTCATTATGCTACTTTTCATTAAATATGTACCAAATATAGAGTCAAAGGCTATAACTAGTATTGTTATAATAGAAAAAAATGCCATATGCTTTACATCATCTTTTAATACTTTTCTACCTATAATGTATAATACTAGCGTTGTTAAAATTATACCTGATGAAATAAACTCTGGTGTTTTTAAATTAAGTACTGGAGCTATTAGGAAAGATATTGGTAATATAAATCCTAGTTTTATAAATTCTTTTAATAAATTAAAAACTTTCTCCTTATGAGATATTCTATCTCTAAATAACACTAAAGCCATGGCTATCACCCAAGATGCAGATACAATACCTACAAATCCATTTATAATAGTTGATCGTATACTAGATATAGATACTATCTTCTCATATTCATCTAATATATATCCAGTATTATCTTCTTTATTTACTAGTTCATAGTTTTTACCTACCATATCATCATTAGTAAGTCCAAATTCATTTAATATGTCTACACCAACATCCAAATTAGCAACAATTCCATCTCTTCTTGTTGTAGATGAAGATAATAGTCCTTTGTTATTTCCTTTAAATTTAATTATTGGAGATAATCTTCTTCTATTTTTATAGTCTATGTCACTTGGGAATCCACTAGTTATATAAACAGTATCATTTTCTCCTACCATTTCAAATACTTCTTTTAAGTATTTATCAATATTTTTATAAATACTTTTTTTCATACTTGCAAATGTATGGTCATTTAAATAGCTTTTATATAAATCTAGTCTATTTGTATCTCCTAATTCTATAAATAATGCATCACTATTTTTATAGTTTTCCTTAGTTTCTTTGATTAATTTATCATAATCAGTTTGTATTCCAAATGGCATACTTGAATTTTTAGTATTTATATTATCTATATTACCAGCATCTATTCTACCGTACTGATCCATACAAACTAAACCTAAATCTCTATTTTTTACTAGTTCTCCATTTTCAATAATATCTGCATTACCAAGTAAAGCAACTTTTAATTTATTTTCAGATAGTGTTTGACCAAGAGAACCTAGCACTGATCCATACTGACCATTATCTACATTTTCATTTATTGATTTATTTATAGTTTGATTATTTATTTTTTTTGGTGATTTTCCAGTTGTCGCTTTAAAACTTGCTTTTGCATCTTCATTAATCTCTTCAAAATTGATATTCATTTCTGTAGATACACTAGCTCTACCACCAGCGCCCATACTCGCAAAGGACCTTCTATCATCAGTTCCTTTATCACCTCTTATATTCATAAGACCTATATATCCTCTAGTTGATAATTCATTTTCTAGAGAAGGTATCTTAAGCATATTTATAAGGTTAGTTCTGTTCATATCAATAAATATAACTTTACCTTTTTCATCAGCAAAGCTATACCCAGTAACAGAAACTAATACTAATAAAATTGATGCTAATAATGATACAATTTTTTTATTCATTAGATTGACCTACTTTCTATAACTATATTACCTGATTTATTTAGTTATTACATCATTATTTAATTTATAAATAAAAATTAGCCAGGTAATTCTCCTGGCTAACTTTATTTTAAAGTTTTAACTTTTTTTATCATCAAATATCATCATATTTATACTTATTATTATAAGTGGTATAAGTATATAAATAGATGCTGTAGCTGCTGCTACTATTCCTGAATCATTAACTAATAGTGTAACAAAACATCCTACAATAGATGCAACAAATCCTTTAAATAATATAGGATATTTCTTAGCTATTGTTCTAAAGTGTCTAGATGGTCTAAATATAAGTATTCCTATTATACCTATTCCAGCAAGTAAAATATTTACCCATACACTACTTTGAGCTAACTTCATGTTCATTTGTATCTTTCTACCAAATGTCTGAATTATAGCTTCTGGCCCATTTAATAATATTTGTTTTACAAATAATCCTAGATGAGATTCACTTCCTGATACTAAATCTAACACTGCAAATACTACTACTACTACTACTGCAGCTATCCCTAATAGTACAACCTTTTTAAAATCCATTTTAACATCAAATATTAGTAATATGAATAATAAATAGGCTACACATTCTGATATAGCTCCACCTACGTTAGCTCCCATTGATGGATATGCACTAGTTATAAGTATAATAAGTGAAAATACTACTACTAACCACTTAGGAATTTTCTTGTAATTTAAAAGTACTGCTAGGGCAAATACTGCTGATGCTATTGTAACACCTTCATATTCATTTCCTATACCATAGTATCTAGCACCAATTATTGCATCATAACTCATTATATTATTTTTCATTAAGTAAGTTCCAAATACAGAGTCAACAGTTATAACAAGTATTGTTAAAAATGCAAAAAATCCCATTTGCTTTAAGTCTTCTTTAAATAACCATCTACCTAAAACATAAAATGCTAAAGTTGTTAAAAGTATTCCGCAAGTTATAGTAACTGGTGTTTGTAAGTTAAATATAGGAGCTACTAATAATGATAATGGCATTATTATTCCTAATTTTATAAACTCTTTCAGAACTGAAAATACTTTTTCTTGGTTAGTTATTTTATCTCTAATAAATATTAAGCACATTGCAACTACCCATGATATAGATATTACACTAACAAATCCGTTTATAACATTTGTTCTTATATCAGCTATTGTAACTATTTTTTCAAATTCATCTGATAAATATTCTACATTATCGTCTTTTTCTATAAGACTATAGCTTTTACCTACCATGACATCATTTTTAAGACCAAATTCGTTTAGTATATCTACTCCTATATCTATATTTGCAACTATACCATCTCTTCTTGTTGTAGCTGAAGATAATACACCTTTACTGTCTCCTTTAAACTTAATTATTGGAGATAGTCTTCTTTTATTTTTATAGTCTATATCACTTGGGAATCCACTAGATATATAGACAGTGTCATTTTCTCCTACCATTTCAAATACTTCTTTTAAGTATTTATCAATATTTTTATAAACACTTTTTTTCATACTTGAAAATGTATGATCATTTAAATAACTTTTATATAAATCTAGTCTGTACGTGTCTCCTAAATCTATAAATAGAGTATCATTATTTTTATAATTTTCTTTAGTTTCTTTAATTAGTTTATCATAATCAGTTTGTATTCCAAATGGCATACTTGAATTTTTTATGTTTATGTTATCTATATTACCAGCATCTATTCTACCATACTGGTCCATACAAACTAAACCTAAATCTCTATTTTTTATCAGTTCACCATTTTCAATAATATCTGAATTACCAAGTAAAGCAACTTTTAATTTATTTTCAGATAGTGTTTGGCCAAGAGATCCTAGTACTGATCCATATTGACCATTTTCTATGTTTTCATTTATTGATTTATTTATAGTCAGGTCATTTATTTTTTTTGGTGATTTTCCAGTTGCTGCTTTGAAAGTTTCTTTTGCATCTTCATTAATTTCTTCAAAATTAATATTCATTTCTGTTGATACATTAGCTCTACCTCCAGCACCCATACTTGCGAAGGACCTTCTATCATCAGTTCCTTTATCACCTCTTATATTCATAAGACCTATATATCCTCTAGTTGATAGTTCATTTTCTAGAGAAGGTATCTTAAGCATATTTATAAGACTAGTTCTATTCATATCAATAAATATAACTTTGCCTTTTTCATCGGCAAAGCTATACCCAGTAACAGAAACTAATACTAATAAAATTGATGCTAATAATGATACAATCTTTTTTTTCATTAGATTGACCTACTTTCTGTTAAGATAGTACGTGATTACTTCTTCAAGTATCTCATCTCTTTCAAATTTTTTAATTATATTCCTAGCATTTTTATGACTAGTTACATAACTTGAATCACCTGAAAGAAGATACCCTATAATTTGATTTATAGGGTTATATCCTTTTTCAACTAATGCTTCATATACAACATCTATTGCCTCAGAAACGCTCATTTTATCTTCTGTTATACTTTCAAATTTTGTAGTATAATCTAAATCTTTTTCCATGTTAAAAACCTCCTAAAGTAATTATTTTACTTGTGTTTTAACAACCTCACTTGCATAGTTTAGAGCTTCATCAACTTTATTTATATCAGTTGCTCCAGCTTGTGCCATGTTAGGTCTTCCTCCACCTTTTCCACCAGCTATTTTTGCAACTTCTCTAACTATATTACCTGAATGTATTCCTTTAGTTATTACATCATTTGTAGCAGTAACAACAAAGTTTACTTTATCATCAACTACATTTGCAAGAACTACTACACCAGAATCTAACTTATCTCTTAAGTTATCTGCAACTTCTTTAAGTGTATTCATATCCATACCTTCAAACTTAGTAGCTACTAGATTAACTCCATTTATATCTACTTTAGAATCAATAACTGAGTCTACATTTTGTAAGCTCATCTTAGTTTTTACATCATGTAATTCTTTAGATAAGTTTTTATTTTCTTCTAAAAGATTAATTACTCTTTGAGCTAAACTATCTTCTTTAGTTTTTAAGTTTGATGAAACTTCAGCTATTAACGCTTCTTTTTCTTTTAAGTATTCATATACTGCTTTACCTGTTATAGCTTCTATTCTTCTAACACCAGCAGCAACTCCACCTTCAGATAATATCTTAAACATTCCTACTTGAGAAGTATTAGTTAAGTGTGTTCCTCCACAAAGTTCTATTGATAAGTCTCCCATTGAAACAACTCTTACCTCATTACCATACTTTTCGCCAAATAGAGCTGTAGCTCCTTTTTCTTTTGCTTCATTTATAGTCATATTTTCACAATTTATATCTAAAGCTTCTAATATTGCTTCATTTACTTTTTCTTCTATAACTTTTAATTCATCTTTTGTTATAGCTTCAAAATGAGTAACATCAAATCTTAATCTTTCTGGAGTAACAAGTGATCCTGCTTGGTTAACATGATCTCCTAATACTTCTTTTAATACTTTGTGTAATAAGTGAGTAGCACTATGGTTTCTAGCAGAAGCCATTCTTACTTCTTTATTTACTATTGTCTTTAATACTTCACCATTATTTACTTTTCCTGACTTAACAGTTCCTATGTGTTTTATAGTGTTATTAGCACCTTTTCTTGTATCAGTTATTTCTATTACTATATCTTCATCATCATTTACTAAAACTCCACAGTCTCCTGACTGTCCTCCACCTTCTGGGTAGAATGTTGTTTTATCTAGTACTATAACTACATTTTGTCCAGCTTCCGCACTTTCTACTATTTCATTGTCTACAACTATAGCTTTAGCTATCCCTTTATTTTCTAATTCTTTATATCCGTCAAATTCACTAGCAACAGAAGAATCTAATTTAGATAATGGATCTTCTTTCCAACTTTCTCCATCCATATTTCCTCTAGCACTTCTAGCTCTTTCTCTTTGCTTATTCATTTCTTCGTTGAAAGCTTCTTCATCTATTAAAAGATTTTCTTCTTCTAATATTTCTTTAGTTAAATCGATTGGGAATCCATAAGTGTCATATAATTTAAATGCATTTTCTCCACTTAAAGTAGTTTCTTTATTTTCTTTTAACTCAGCTATATAAGAAGCTAGTATTTCACTACCTTGATCTATAGTTTCATTGAATTTTTCTTCTTCTATTCTTATAACTTTTTTGATGTAGCTTTCTTTTTCAACTAGTTCTGGGTAAGCTTCTCCACTTACTTTTATAACTTCATCAACTAATTTGAATAAGAAGTTTTCTTTTATTCCAAGTAACTTTCCATGACGAGCAGCACGTCTTAATAATCTTCTTAGTACATATCCTCTACCTTCATTTGATGGAAGTACTCCATCTGCTACTAAAAAACTTACAGCTCTTATATGGTCCGTTATTATTCTTACAGAAACATCTTTTTTAGTGTCTTTTCCATATTCTACATTAGCAGCTTTTTCTATAGCACTTATTATTTGTCTTATTGTATCTACTTCAAATATATTATCAACGTCTTGCATTATACAAGCCATTCTCTCTAAGCCCATACCTGTATCTATATTTTTATGCTCTAATTGTCCATAGTTACCATTTTCATCTCTATCAAATTGAGTATACATGGTTCCAGAATTCTAAGTATCTATCGCAATCACATCCTGGTTTACAATCTGGATTGTCACATCCATATTCTGGTCCTCTATCATAATGTATTTCTGAACATGGTCCGCAAGGTCCTATACCTATTTCCCAAAAGTTATCATCTTTTCCAAGTCTAACTAATCTTTCTTCAGGGAATCCCATTTCTTTTGCCCATAAGTCATATGAATCATCATCTTCTTCGTACACTGTAACCCATATCTTTTCTTCAGGCATATGTAAATGCTCTGTAACGAACTCCCATCCCCATCTTATAGATTCTCTCTTAAAGTAATCTCCAAATGAGAAGTTTCCTAACATTTCAAAGAAAGTACCATGTCTTGCAGTCTTTCCTACATTTTCTATATCACCAGTTCTTATACATTTTTGACAAGTAGTCATTCTTTTACTTGGTGGCACTTCAACTCCTGCAAAGTAGTTTTTAAGTGGTGCCATACCTGAGTTTATAAGTAGTAAACTTTTATCGTTATGTGGTACTAAAGACGCACTTTCCTTTACATAGTGATCTTTAGATTCAAAGAATTTTAAGAATTTACTTCTTATTTCGTTTAATCCCATTTGTTGCATATTAACATCCTCCTATATATTAAAAATTCGCTTCGATCATATAGACAACAATCTTTAAAAACAGATTCGTTGCTTAAGTCTAGCAGCTGAGATTATAAATAATCTCTTAGTATATTAAAAAACCTCGCGCCTATAAATAAACTTATAGGGGCGAGGATTATATTCGCGGTACCACCCTAATTATCACAAAATTTGTGACATCTTTGGAAAACCTTAGTTATAACGGAACCACCGACAACCCTTACTAAAATTTCAAGATTGTAACTCAAAGACTGCTTCAATTATTTTATTCTAAGGGCTTGCACCGTATTCCCTCTCTCTGTGAGACATCAAATAATTTACTACTTCTTATCACTGCTTTTCTCTTCTTAAATTATCTATTTTATATTACTAAATTTTTTCAAATTTAGCAATAGTATTTTAATACTATTAGTCAATTACTCCTCCACCAATAACAGTATCTCCATCATACATTACAACAGATTGCCCTTTTGTTATTGCCCTTTGAGGTTCATCAAATGCTATTTTTATTTTGCCATTTCTAAGAGCATAAACTGTAGCATCTGCTGGTTTTGCTGAGTATCTAATTTTAGCTTGTACTCTTATAGGTTCATCTATCTTATCAAATGGTATAAAGTTAACATCTTTAGCTATAAGTTCTTTAGAGAATATATCATCATTATCTCCAAGTATAACAGTGTTTTTCTTAGCATTGATATCAACTACAAACATAGGCTTACCAAATGCTATTCCTAACCCTTTTCTTTGACCTATAGTATAGTTTACTATACCATTATGTTTTCCTAATACGTTACCGTTAGTATCTACAAAATATCCGTCTTCAATTCTTTTTTTCGAATGTTTTTTAACATATCCAGCGTAGTCATTATCCTTTACGAAACATATTTCTTGACTATCTGGCTTATTATGAACATCCATACCCATCTCTTTTGCTATTTCTCTTACTCTATCTTTTTCAAACTCTCCTATTGGTAGTAGTGTATGTTCTAATTGCTCTTGAGTAAGGTTATATAATGCATAAGTTTGGTCTTTTTTATCCGTAACTGATTTTTTAAGTAAGTATCTACCAGTTTCTTCATCTTTTTCTATTTTAGCATAATGTCCAGTGGCTACATAATCACATCCTATTTGACGAGCTTTTTTAAAGAAATCATCAAACTTTATATGCTTATTGCACGCGATACATGGATTAGGTGTTCTTCCGTTTAAATATTCATCTATAAAAGGCTCTATTACCTTTTGCTTAAATACATCACTAAAGTTTAATACATAAAAAGGTATACCTATTTTTTCCGCAACCTTTCTAGCATCTTCTACTGCTGCTAGTGAACAACATCCACCTTCATTTTCTATTAAATCATCATCTTCATCATCTTGCCATAGTTTCATAGTAACCCCTATGACATCATATCCTTGTTTTTTTAGTAGATATGCTGCTACTGAACTATCTACTCCTCCGCTCATTCCTATCATTACTCTTTTGCTCATAAAATCACCTCATTCTTTATATTATATATATTTTGCTTATTTTTTTAAAGACTAAAATTCGCTACCCTCATTTTGCTAACAAGCAAAAGTAATTCACTCACAAATTATCTAAAATAAATATATCGATCAAATTTGATTAAAATTAATATCCCTTTTAAGTATTTTTACCTAAAAGGGATATTGTAATCTAAATTATTTATTTAGGATTTATTCTTCTTCCTCTATATCATGGTGATGATCATGATCATCATCTATTACTACACCATCTAATTCTGGTATGTGTATATTGTTCTTTTTAGCGTAATCTATTAATGCAGCCTTTATAGCTTGTTCTGCTAAAACTGAACAGTGCATTTTTACTGGTGGTAATCCATCTAATGCTTCTGCAACAGCTTTATTAGTTACATCTAATGCTTCATGTATAGTTTTTCCTTTTACCATTTCTGTAGCCATTGATGAACTAGCTATTGCTGATCCACATCCAAAAGTTTTAAACTTAACATCTTTAATTATTTCATCTTCTATATCAAGATATATTCTCATTATATCTCCACATTTAGCGTTTCCAACTTCACCTATTCCACTTGCATTTTCTATTTCTCCAACATTTCTTGGGCTCATGAAATGATCCATAACTTTATCACTATATGGGTTCATATTTTTATCCTCCTATATACTTATTAATTTACAGTATTTTTATTATTTGTTTTTATTTTTTATTTGATCATAAAGAGGCGACATACTTCTTAATCTCTCTATAACTGGCGGTAAATTCTCTATTATATAATCTATATCGTCTTCTGTTGTAAAGTCTCCTACTGTAAGTCTAAGTGACCCATGAGCTCTTTCATGAGGTAGACCTATAGCCATTAGTACATGTGATGGGTCTAATGATCCTGAAGTACAAGCTGATCCACTTGATGCAGCTATACCTAACATGTCTAGCATTAAAAGTATTCCTTCACCTTCTATAAACTCAAATCCAAAGTTTACATTTCCAGGTAATCTATTTTCTAAGCTACCATTTACTGTTGTATATGGTATATTTTTTAATATTCCATCTATTAATTTAGTTCTTAATTTTGTTAAAGAAGCTATGTGGTTATCCATATTTGCTTTAGCTATTTCGCAAGCTTTTCCATACCCAACTATTGATGGTATATTTTCAGTTCCTGCTCTTCTTCTTCTTTCTTGCGCTCCACCATGAACAAATGTATGAAGCTTAGTTCCTGCTTTAATATATAAAGCTCCTATACCTTTTGGTCCATATATTTTGTGTGAAGACATACTCATTAAATCTATGTTTAATTCTTTAACATCTATATTAATATTTCCTGCTGCTTGAACTGCATCAGTATGGAATAATACTTTATGAGCTTTAGCTATTTCACCAATTTCTTTTATTGGTTGTATAGTTCCTATTTCATTATTTGCAAACATTATAGTTATTAATATTGTAGTATCTTTTATTGACTCTTCTAATTGCTTAAGATTTACTTTACCTTCAGAGTCAACATCTAAGTAAGTTATTTCAAATCCATGATATTTTTCTAAATATTCACATGTATGAAGTACAGCATGATGTTCTATTTTTGATGTTATTATGTGATTTCCTTTAGCTTTGTTAGCATATGCTACACCTTCTATTGCCCAGTTATCACTTTCTGTTCCACCCGCTGTGAAATATATTTCATTTGGCTTTGCATTTACTAAGTTAGCCACTTGTCCTCTAGCTTTATCTAAAGCATTTTTTGCTTCTCTTCCGAATGTATGAAAACTAGATGCGTTTCCAAAATAATCTGTTAAATATGGCATCATTTCATCTAATACTTCTTTTTTTACAGGAGTTGTCGCAGAATAATCCATATATAATCTTCTTTTTTCCATTTTTATTCGTCTCCCTATCTATTTTATAATTAAATTAGTTATATCATTTTCTAGTCTACTTTTGTTGTAATCATTTATCATGTCCTGAAGAGTGATTGAATTTACAACTTCATCTATACCCTTTTTCATCTTTTCCCAAACTACCTTCGTGACACACATGCCTGAGTTTTCACATACATCTTCATCTAATACACAATCTGATAAAGATATTGGCCCTTCAAGTACTGTCAATATGTCTCCAACGGTAATATCCTTGGCTTCTTTTCCTAACAAATATCCACCTTGAGATCCCCTTACACTTTTAACTAAGCCAGATTTTTTTAGCTTAGAAAATATTTGCTCTAAGTATTGATCCGAGACATTTTGCTTCTTCGCAATAAATTTTAAGGGCACAGGGCCATCGCCTTGATTAAGCGAAAGTTCAAACATGGCCTTAAGTCCATATCTACCTTTAGTCGATAACTTCATATTTTATCACCCTTTATTTGAAATCTAATTCATACTGTTTTAGTATGAATTATCTACAAAACAATTTTATTATACCATAGTATTTTTGTCAAGATTAAATTCCAACTAATTTACTAGGATTTAAAATTAAAAAATTTAGCCATATAATTTTAAAATAAATTATCTTAGCTATACTACATTTTTACCCGCTATTTTAGTTTTTAATCTAAAAAATTAAAATTTTTTAACTAATAAATAAAACTGCCTAGAATTTATTCTAGGCAGTTTTATAATATTATAGAGCAGATGCCCCTAATATGCCAGCATCATTTTTAAATTTAGCTATAACAATGTCTCCAATTCCAGCACCATCAAACGGAAGATGCTTTTTAATTTGTTCACTTAGACCTTCTAACATTATATCACTGGCATTTGAAACTCCTCCTCCAATTGATATAACTTCTGGATCTATAAAGTTTATAATATTAGCAATCCCCATAGCTAAATATTTTTTAAATCTAGATACAACTTCTATTGCTACTTCATCATTTTCTTTATATGAATCAAATACCATTTTTGCAGTTATATTATTTACATCATTATCTGCCTTTTCAATTATTATTGTTTTTCTTCCTTCTTCTACTAATTTTCTAGCATACCTTATTATTGCTGTAGCCGAACAAAATGTCTCAAAGCATCCATTATTACCACAATTGCAATCAAAATAATTGCTAGATACCATCATATGCCCGATTTCTGCCCCTATTCCATTAGCCCCTGTAATAAGCTTACCATTTATTACAACGCCTCCGCCTATTCCAGTTCCTAATGTTATCATAACTCCACTTTCATAACCTTTCATACTTCCATATGCATATTCAGCAAGTGCAGCAACATTCGCATCGTTTCCTATCTTTACTCTAGTATTTGAAAACTTTTCTTTTATTTTAGGTACAACTAATGCATTTTTTAACCCTAGATTAACACATGTTACCCCTCCATTTTTGGCAACAATTCCAGGAAATCCTATACCTATTGTATTTATTTTATTAATATCGATATCACTCTTATTTAAAATATTAGTTACTAATTCGATTATATCATCAGCTAGTTTATCTAATCCACCTTGTCTATCTGTTTCTTTGCTAAGTTTGCTAATAATTTCTCCATTATTAACAATTCCAGATTTTATGCTCATTCCTCCAACGTCTATCCCTATATTATACATACTCTCCTCCTAAGCTTCCCTTGATTAACGAAAATGTTTTCTTCAATAAATCCATTATACAATAATATATTTTATATTAACATTAAATTTTTAACAATCTTTTCAAATTTAAATTACCTATATCCTATGCTCCAAAAACCAATATTTTCAAACCCTAGCTTTTTATATATTTTTCCTGCTTCTTCATTATCATAAAAAAGACATGGTATCTTTCCTTCACTTAATAATTCATTACAGATTCTTACTATACATCTAGTTGCAAGCCCTTTATTTCTATAATTTGGATGTGTTCCTACCCCAACTATCATTGCATGAGTTTTATTTTCTGAAGTACTCTTCGCCATAGCTACTGCCTGCTTATTAACTTCTATACAATATCCTCTTCCAGTTTTTAATCCATTTTTTATACAATCTATATTTGTATTTTCAAATTCATCAATTAATTCGTATAATCTTACTATTCTTTTTAGGTTGCCAAATCTTACTTTTTTAACTTTTATCCTTGATGATCTATGTATATATGGTATCTCTTTGTCTAACTTACTTAGATTGACAGTTCTTATTTTCCTTAAGTCAATCCTATTTGATAGTTGACTTATTATTTCTGATTTTCCACTTATTTCGCAGTAATCTAATCTATTAATTAAGTTCATAAATTTATCTATATTAAATTTAGAGTAAGAATAAACTATAATAAAATCAAAGTACTTTGCTAAAATCCCTTCTAGCTCTCCATCTATATTTATATCGCCCCAGATATTAAAAAAATAATTATTATAACCATATCTATCTATGTCCCCTATTATAAATAGATTAAATTCGGGCTCTTTTTTTAAATACTTCATCAATTTATCATTATAAGTATTATCAAGCTTTACAATCATAACCATTCCCCCTGATATGAACAGTTGCTAAGTATATCTATTCATAAATAAAATTTATACTATATATTTTATAGTAGATATTTTATTATATGATTCATTTTTTAATTATCTCCTTTATTTTTTAATGTTGCATAAAAATTAATTTTATAATATGTAATATACTACAATTAATAATGCTTAAAATTATAGTCATTTTATATGTAAAAAATAGAGATAAATTAAAATCTACCTCTACAAAGTTTTATTATTTATATTAAACTACTTCTTTATTTTTTAATTCTACTGTATGTAAATCTTAAAATTCACCTTCTTTACTTATTTACTCTTAAAAAGTTACTATATCAACAATTTTATTTATTTCCATAACTACTATTTCATCATACTTACTTAATATACCTTCTGTTAATTTATGAGTTACTATTATCATAAAAATTTATATTAAAAGGGTGCTTTCTTTATATTTAAAAGATAGCACCTTTTACACAATACAATTTATCAAAGTTTTAATTTGAACTTTTCAACTTCCATGTTTATTTCATAATTGCATATTTTATTTATAGTTAATCTCTATTTTTTACACTGTCCCAATATTGTTCAAAAGACTTTTCATTTTTATTCTCTCCTGGGATATAATATTTTTTATCTTTTATTGCATCAGGTAAGTATTGTTGCTTTATATAATGATTAGGATAATTATGTGGATACTTATAGTCTACTCCTCTACCCAAATCTTTAGCTCCAGCATAATGTGCATCTTTTAGATGAGGTGGAATATCTCCTACTTCTATATTATCTAAATCTGATAATGCATTTTCTATAGCCATAACAGCTGAATTTGATTTAGGACATTGTGCTAAATATATTGTAGCTTGTGCTAATGGTATTCTAGCCTCTGGAAAACCTAATTGAAGAGCTGCTGAAACACATGCTTCTGTTATAGTTATAGCTTGTGGAACAGCAAGTCCTACATCTTCACTTGCAACACAAAGTAGTCTTCTAGTAATATTTTGTATATCTCCTGCTTTTACAAGTCTAGCTAAGTAATGAATTGATGCATCTATATCAGACCCTCTCAGAGACTTATGAAATGCAGATAATATAGAGTATCCATCATCTCCACCTTTATCGTAACTTAGCATTTTTACACTTGAAGATTCTATAACATTTTGGGCAGTTATATTTACAGAATTAGAAGGTATATCTATTCCTAAATTAAAAACTAATTCTAATTTATTTAATGCACTTCTCATATCACCATTACAGGACTCTGCTATGTATTCTAACGCTTTTTCTTCAACATTAATATCTTTATCTTCATATATAACTTTAATCTTATCTACGGCATTTTTAAGCCCTTTTATTATATATCTTTTTTCTATAGTTTTAAATTCAAATATAGTACTTCTACTTAAAATGGCTTTATACACTACAAAGTATGGGTTGTCAGCAGTGCTTGCTATTAAAGTTACAGATCCCTCTTCAATTACTTCAAGTAATGATTGTTGCTGTTTTCTATTTAACGCCTGAATCTCATCTAACATTAAAATTATACCATTATAAGAAAATAAATCTCTTTTACTTGCATCTATTGCTTCTTTTATTTCTTTTACACCACAATTTACTGCATTTAATTTTATATATTTTTTTCCTGTAACATTAGCTATAATATTTGCCAATGTTGTTTTACCTGTTCCTGGAGGTCCATATAGAATCATATTAGGAATAGTATTATTTTCTATAAGTTTATTAATAACTTTACCTTTACCTATTATATGACTTTGACCTACCATGTCTTCTATTTGATGTGGTCTTAATTTATCTGCTAAAGGTTGCATAATCTCACCCTTTCATAAAATCTATCTATAATTAAATAAAAGGCATCTACTTAAAAATAGATACCTTTTTATATTTAGTGATTATTTTTTAGTTTTTTAAGTTCTTCAATAAGCTTATCATTAAGTACTTTTATATGTGTACCTTTCATACCTAAAGATCTTGATTCTATAACCCCTGCACTTTCAAATTTTCTAAGGGCATTAACTATAACAGATCTAGTTATACCAACTCTATCTGCTATTTTACTTGCAACAAGTAAGCCTTCTTTTCCGTCTAGTTCTTCAAATATATGCTCCACAGCTTCAAGTTCGGAGTAAGATAATGTACCTATAGCCATTTGAACTACAGCTTTCTTTCTCATTTCTTCCTCTAACTCTTCACCTATGGCTCGTAATATTTCAAGTCCAACTACTGTTGCACTATATTCAGCTATAACTAAATCATCATCTGTAAATCTTTCACCATATCTTGAAAGAACTAATGTTCCAAGTCTTTGTCCACTACCTAATATAGGTACTATAGTATTATTTTTATCTAATCTAGTATGTTCTTCTGGGAACATTCCTAATAGATCTGCACCAGTTATATTTTCTAATGTTTCATTAATTTTTAATAAATTTTTAGTATATTCCTCTGGGAATTTTTTTTGTTTAGTAATTTCATCTTCTATAACTGAGCTATCGTTAGCATCGTTAAGGTATAATCCTAAAACCTTCCCTTTACTACTTAATACGTATGCGTTTGCATTTAATACTTCTCCTAATGCTCCGGCTAATAAATTAAAAGAGACATTGCTTCCACTACTTGATTGTAGTGTTTGATTTATTTTTCTTGTTTTTTTTAACATTTCACTTGCCATTTATATTCATCTCCTCATAAAAGTCAGGCATCTTAAAACCTATTTTATTATTTAAGTATTTCTAATTTGTTTAACAAAAATTTCAATTATTTCTAAATCATGCACTTGAAATGTTATCACAAATTTCTGTCTTTTTCAATATGATTACTAGTATTTGTCTATTTTTCTATATTTTCATCTGATACCTCTTTATTTTCCTTGATAGTACCTTTATTACAGTCCTTATCAGAACAAATTATTTTAGTTTCAGACTTACTTACTTTCTCTATCATATAAGCTCCACATTTATCACAAACTTCCCCTGTAGGCTTATTCCATGCTATAAAATCGCACTCTGGGTAATTGGAACATCCATAAAAAGCCTTACCTTTTTTAGACTTTCTAAGAATTATATCTCCTTCATGACATTTTGGACATTTTACTCCTACTTTATTTACAAGAGGTTTTGTAGTTTTGCATTCTGGATAGTTTTTACATGCCATGAATTTTCCAAATCTACCATATTTGATAACCATGTTTTCTCCACAGTTTTCACATATTTCATCTGTTTCTTCATCCATATTTATCTTTTCTATGCTTTCTATTGCTATTTCTATAGCTTCTCTAAGTGGTTCATATGCATCTGATACAACTTTTTTCCATTCAATATGGCCTTCTTCTATTTCATCTAGTTGATTTTCCATTTGTGCTGTAAAATCAACATCTATAAATTTTTGGAAGTTATTTTCTAATATATCAGTTACTATTATCCCTAATTCTGTAGGACAAAGGCTTGTTCCTTGTTTCTCAACATACTCTCTATTAAGTATTGTAGTTATTGTTGGTGCATAAGTACTTGGTCTTCCTATTCCTAATTCTTCAAGTGTCTTTACTAAACTAGCTTCTGTAAATCTTGCCGGAGGATTAGTAAAGTGTTGAAGTGGGATTGTATTTTCTAAGCTAAGCATATCACCTTCTTTAACATCTGGTAATATCTTATCCTCTCTATCTGTAAAATTATAGATTTTAGTGTATCCATCAAATTTCATTTTAGATCCAGTTGCTTTAAATATATAGTTTCCTATTTGACATTCTAGGTTTAGTATATCAAATACAGAGTCTTCCATTTGACTTGCTACAAACCTTCTCCAAATTAAGTTATATAGTTTATATTGATCTTTACTTAAATAACTTTTTATACTATCTGGAGTTTTATCAACATAAGTTGGCCTTATCGCCTCATGGGCATCTTGTACTTTTTTAGTTTCTTTCTTCTCTTTTTTCTCAGCAGTATTTTTGTAATAATTTTCTCCTATTTCATCTAGTATATAAGCTTTTGATTTTTCTTTCGCTTCATCAGAGATTCTCTTTGAATCAGTTCTTATATAAGATATAAGACCTATAGTTTCTTTCTCTATATCTATACCTTCGTATAATTCTTGTGCTATGCTCATAGTCTTTTTAGTTGTAAAAGATAATTTATTTGCAGCCTCTTGTTGAAGCATACTTGTTGTAAATGGCTTTGGTGCTGCTTTTTTTCTTGATTTAGATTCTATAGATACTACATCTAAATTCTTGTCTTTAATATCAGCTAAAATTTCATTTACCATTTCTTCATTTTCTATTTCAATTTTTTTATTATCTTTTCCATAGAATTTTAAGCTTATATCTTCACCATTTGAAGTTTTTGCATCTAAATCTATAGTCCAATATTCAACTGGTATAAATGCTTTTATTTCTTTTTCTCTATCACAAATTAATTTTGTTGTTACTGACTGAACTCTACCTGCACTAAGCCCTTTTCTTACCTTTAGCCAAAGTATTGGACTTATTTGATATCCTAGTAATCTATCTAAAACCCTTCTAGCTTGCTGTGCATCAACTAGGCTTATATCTATATTTCTCGGACTTTTTATAGCTTTCTTTATAGCATCTTTAGTTATTTCGTTAAACTCTATTCTACATTCATCTTTTTCATCTAAATCTAGTATATGAGCTAAATGCCATGATATAGCTTCACCTTCTCTATCTGGATCGGTTGCTAGATATACTTTTTTAGATTTTTTTGCTTCTTTTTTTAATTCTTTTATTACGTCGCCCTTACCTCTTATGTTTATATACTGTGGATCAAAATTATTTTCTATATCCACGCCTAATTTACTTTTTGGTAAATCCCTTACATGACCAACCGAAGCTTTTACGGTATAATGACCTTTTCCTAAAAACTTTTCTATGGTTTTAGCTTTTGCAGGCGATTCTACGATGACTAATGTTTTGGCCATAAAACCACACACCCCCACTATCTATGTTATTTATACATTTAAACTGTATTTTTTATTATTCATTTCTATTAATACATCATTTAATACTAGTTCACTTAAAATTGTATTTACAGATTTTATTTCCATTCTAGTATTATCACAAATTTCATCTATATGCAAGACACCTTTATATTTTAAGGTCTCTATTACTTTAATACTTTCTTTGCTTAATTTTATATTATCATAATTTTTCCAATTTTCTTTAAAATTTATACTAGTTATTTCATATTCATTTAAAATATCTTCTATACCATCTATTAACTTTGCACCTTCTTTTATAATTTTATGGCAACCTTTACTCATATGAGAATTTATATTTCCGGGAACTGCAAATACATTTTTACCTTCTTCTAATGCAAATTCAACTGTAATTAAAGATCCACTTTTTTCAGCGGCTTCAACCACTATAACACCACTGCTTAGACCACTCATAATTCTATTTCTATTTGCAAAATTACTTCTGTAAACATTTTCATCTATGTTATATTCAGACAATATTAGACCTCCATCATCTAATATTTTATTTACTAATTTTATATTAGATTTTGGTAATGGATTATCAACAGAAGATGCAAAAACTGATATAGTTTTTGAGCTTCCTTCTATTGCTCCTAGATGACAGTATGAATCTATTCCAACAGCTAAACCGCTTATTATATTTATTCCTGCATCTGATAATTTTTTACTAATATTTTTTGCACAATGAATACCGTAATCTGTCGGTTTTCGACTTCCAACCATAGCTAAACTCATTTTATTAGCTATATTTATATCACCTTTATAAAATAATACTTTCGGTGCATCATATATGTATTTTAAATTAGTAGGATAATTTTCATCCTCAGTACAAACATATTCTATAGATTTGTTGTATAAATTTTCCTTAACTTTGTCTAAGTATGCAAGACTTTTATATTTTACTATATTTTCTTTAATATTTGTATTTATATTTTTTAAATCATATATTTCCTTATCTGATGCATTTATTAAATTCTCAATATCTAAAAAGTTATTTTCTATTAATTCTATAGTATTATTAGTTACTCCTTTTATTGACTTTAACCACAGATATATATCTCTTTTTTCCATATTTATCTCCTATTTAAAATACGTATAATATGCTTTTCTAAAAGAAAAAGCCTCCATTATATGATTATTATTTATAAAATTACTACCTTCTAAATCAGCTATAGTTCTTGCTACTTTTATAAGTTTTGTGTAACTCCTATTACTTAATTTATATTTATTTAATATTAATTTAGTAGTAGATAAAGCTTCATCATTTAATTTACAATAAGTTAAAATTTCAGATGATTTTATTTCATCGTTAGTTTTTATACCTTGATTTTTAAATCTCATATTTTGGATTTCTCTTGCTTTTTGCACTCTTTCTTTTATAATTTTTGAACTTTCAGAATTAGTATTATTATTTAACTCCTCATAAGATACTGAATTTACCTCTATAAAAATATCAAATCTATCTAATAATGGACCTGATATCTTATTTTTATATCTATCTATATCAAAAGTTCTACATGTACATTCATTTTCAGACTTATAATACCCACATGGGCATGGATTCATAGCTCCTACTAAAAGTAGGTTGCAAGGATATTTCATATTGTATTTTATTCTAGATATATTTATATACTTATCTTCTATTGGTTGTCTTAATGTTTCTAAAATTTTCCTATCAAATTCGGCCATTTCATCTAAAAATAACACTCCTCTATGTGCTAAAACTACTTCACCTGGCTTAGCATTAACACCGCCACCTACTAAAGCCTGTCTTGTTGATGTGTGGTGAGGAGATCTAAATGGCCTTTTATAAACTATTCCTTCATTTTCATCAAGTAGTCCTGATGCACTATATATCTTAGTAACTTCTATCATTTCATCTTTTTTTATATCTGGTAAAATTGTTCTTATTCTTTTAGCAATCATTGTTTTTCCTGAGCCAGGAGGACCTACCATTAATATATTATGGTTTCCTGCAGCAGCTATTTCTGCTCCTCTTTTTACAAAGTAGTTTCCACATACATCTTTAAAATCTTCATCATAATCATTTTTTTCATTATCTTTATTTAAATTAACAATATCTTTATTATCAATATTTAATTCACCATTTAAAAACGATATACATTCCTTTAAGCTTTTAACGGGTATTATATATATGTCATCTATAAATGAACTTTCCACTAAATTATCTGATGGTATAAAAATCCTTTTTATTCCTTGTTCTTTAGCACTTATAACTATAGGTAAAATCCCTCTAACTTTTCTTAAGCTTCCATCTAATGATAATTCTCCGACAAATAGACTTTCATTTATGTACTTTTCATCCTTTTTTATAGCTTGTCTAAGTATTCCTATACATATAGACAAATCAAGGAAAGAGCCTTGTTTTTTCATATCTGCAGGTGATAAATTTACTACTATTCTAGAGTTTGGAAAGCTATATCCACTATTTATTATTGCTGACTTAACCCTGTCTCTCGCCTCTTTTATCTCTGTACTTGCAAGACCTACTATGCTAAAGCAAGGTATTCCATTTACTATATCAACCTCTACTTTTATTAAAAATCCTTCTATTCCTATTAAATTACTTGAATTAATTATACTAAGCATCAAATTCCTCCACTAAAAGTTCTCTACTCTAACATAACAAACACAGTTTCTTAAAATGCATTAACTATATGATTTATTTTATTTTCATTTAAATATATTTCTATAACATCAAATCTCATAGGCTCATTGTGTAAATTATTTCTTAGAATATAATAATTTGCAGTGGAAATTATCTTTTTTATTTTTTTATAATTTACAGCTTCAGATGGATATCCAAACTTTAAGTTACTCCTTGCTTTTACCTCTACAAATACAAGTTTATTATCTAGCTTGGTTATTATATCAATTTCACCTGTTTTTATTTTATAGTTTTTCTCTAATACCTTAGCACCTTTCGACATTAAATATTTCAAAGCGACATTTTCTCCAAAATCACCTTTTTCTTTATTATTCATCATTATTCTCCTAAGTTTTTTTCTTTATTTAATGATTATTGTCATTGAAATAACTATATATACAGCTTTTATTTTTTATGATTGAAAATTTATAATTTTAAGATTAATATTACTATATGAGGGGGAATTAGTATGTCTAGATCCAGAAAGAACCAAATAAAGAAAAGAAAGATAAAAATTTTATTTAAAAAACTATTTTTTATATTTTTTGTATTATTACTATCTAGTGGCTTTTTAATAACCAATCTTTCTAAAGATGTGAAATCAGATAAATTTATTTCAGATAATCAGGTTAAAGGGGAAGTTTTTTCAAATACCACTAAGCAAGATACTAGTAAAATAACTTTAAGTGCAGTTGGAGATGTAATGTCACATAATCCACAATTAAAAGCACAATTTAATCCTGACACAAAATCTTATTCTTTTGATAATAACTTTAAATATGTAAAAAAATACATAGAAAATTCAGACTTAGCAATAGCCAACTTAGAAACTACATTAGCAGGGCCTTCTACTTCTTATACATCTTATCCTACATTTAATTCACCAGATGAATTAATTGATGGCCTTAAATTTGCCGGTGTTGATATACTATCGACTATTAATAACCACTCTTTTGATAAAGGAGACTTAGGTGTAAAAAGAACGTTAGAGGTTTCTAAAGAAAAAGGATTTGATACTGTTGGTACTACTAAAAATGTTGGTGATGCCAACTATTTAATTAAAGATGTTAATAATATAAAATTAGGTATTACTGCATTTTCCTATGGAGAAATAATAAACAATACTAAAAAATTAAATGGAATAACAATATCAAATAATTCTAAAGATAAAATGAATATATTTGATATGCACAATGTTGATAATGCATTTAATACTATAAGTAATACCTTAGACAATCTTAAAGATACAGACATTCAAATAGTTATAATCCACTGGGGAAATGAATACCAAAGGACCCCTAGTGAGTTTCAGAGAAAACTTGCTAAAAAGCTATCTGATGCTGGTGTAGATATTATTATAGGCTCTCATCCTCACGTTGTACAACCTGCTCAGATGATTAAATCAAGTAATGGTAATAACGACACTTTAGTTATATATTCCCTAGGAAATTTCATATCAAATCAAAGAAGAGAACTTTTAGGAAATCCTTTTACTGAGGATGGATTAATGGCTGATATTGAGATAACTAAGGACTTTAATAAAAATAAAACATTTGTATCAAAAGTAAACTTTATACCTACTTGGGTTAATAAATATAGAACTTTAGGAAAAGATGTTTATGAAATAATACCAATATCTGATAAAAATGAATTGTCTACTATTGAGAATTTACCATTGGATAAAGTTAAAGCATCCTTTGATAATACTATTTCTCAAATTGAAAATATAAATATTTTTAATATACCTAAAAACCCATTTGAATAGTTAAATAAATAGAGCTTACTCTAATATTAGAGCAAGCTCTATTTATTTAAATTGCTTCTATAAAAAATCTTTTATACCATACTAGAAATACATATACTGTATATATCTTTCTAGCATTATTTACTTTATCATTATAATGATTATCTAATAATTTAATTAAATCTTGTGTTTTAAAAAATTCAGATGCATAATCACTAGAAAAAGCTTCTTTTACAATGTTATAATATTTTTCTTCCTTTAGCCATAATCTTATAGGTACTGGGAATCCTTTCTTTTCACGTTTAGCCCATTCATCTGGAAGATTTTTCTTTGCAGCTTCTCTTAATGCTACCTTAGTAGTTAAGTCATTAACTTTATATCTAGTCGGTATTGATTCTCCTACTTTCATTACCTCCTTATCTAAAAACGGAACTCTTAATTCTAATGAATGAGCCATACTCATTTTATCTGCTTTTAATAATATATCTCCTTGCAGCCAAAGTTTTAAATCTAAATACTGCTTTTTAGCTATATCATCTTTATACTTGACTTTATCATATATAGGTCCAGTTATTTCTTTTATTGATTTTGAATTTATATATTCTGGATTTAATATTTTTTCTGCTTCATTTTCTTCAAATATTAATGCTTGTCCTATAAAGTAATCTTCTACTTTGCTTCCACCTCTTATAATAGTAGTTCTTCCTTTGAAATTTGGTAATCTTCTAGCTACTTTTGCAGCTATATTTCTAAATTTATAAGGTATTTTTTTATATTTTTTTAATCTATCATCATCATCATACCACCCATATCCACCAAAAATTTCATCTGCTCCCTCTCCTGATAAGACAACAGTTACATGTTCTCTTGCTAATTTAGATAAAAAGTATAACGGTAGGGATGATGGGTTTGATTGAGGTTCATCCATATGATACTGTATTTTAGAAATGTTTTCAAAGCATTCATCTGCAGTTACTACCTTTTGAATATTTTCTATACCTAATGAGTCTGATAACTCCTTTGCGAGATTTGATTCATTGAATTTATCTTGTCTAAATCCGACTGAGAATGATTTCTGTGGTAATAAACAGGCAGCTATATAGCTAGAATCTACTCCACCTGATAAAAATGTTCCAACTGGCACTTCACTATCTTTATGAACTTCAACTGATTCTTTAATTACTTTTTCTATTTTTTCTACACTTTTTCCAAGAGATATCATCTCTTGTCTAAAATTTATATCCCAATATTCTTTAGTTTCCAATTTCCCATTTTTAAATGTAAGATAGTGACCAGGCTTAAGCTTAAACACACCTTTGAAAAAAGTTTCTTCTAGAACTGAATATTGAAATGTTAAATATGGTTTTAAAGCTTCTTTATTAATCTCTTTTTTAAAGTTCGGATGTTTTAAAAAGCTTTTTATTTCTGATCCAAATAATAAACCATTATCATCAGTTAGATAATAATATAATGGCTTTATTCCAAAATTATCTCTTGCTGCAAATATGCTATTATCATCTTTATTATATATTACAAAAGAGAACATACCTCTTAATTTCTTAACCATATTTTCACCAAACTCTTCATAACTGTGAATAAGTACTTCACTATCTGTGCTTGTAGTGAAAATATGACCTCTATTTATTAATTCAATTCTTAATTCTTTATAATTATATATTTCTCCATTAAATACTAAAACTAAGTTATTATCTTCATTAAATATAGGTTGTAGCCCATTGTCTAGCCCTATAATGCTAAGTCTTCTAAATCCTAATGCTACATTATCATCTATATACTCTCCCACTTGATCAGGTCCTCTATGTATTATAGTATCTAACATATCACTAATTACTTTTTTTTATTTAAAATTTTATCTAAAAATCCTACAAATCCACACATAATTTACTCCTTACTAATTTCTATATTTTGTCTGTTTATCTGTGATTATTATAAGTTTAACTATTTTCTATTTCAATGATTTATGGATTTTGTAAATTTTTTGTAAAATTTATTTTTAATATCTATATAAATTCATTTGAGTAATTAATAAATATAGCTTATTCTAATATTAGAATAAGCTATATTTAGGAGGGATTATGAATAAAAATAACTTAGCTACTTTTACTAGATATATATCATTATTTATGATAATTATAAACATTATGACTTATGATAATATTTCAAATATGTTACTTTTCTTAAGTTTAATTTTTATAATAAATAATCAAATTAGATTCTTTAATTTTAAAAATAAAAACTTAACTATGATAATTTCATCATTTTTTGAGTTTATACTAATTTTAGCTTTATATAATTATACATACAAATTTACACCATTTTATTTTTTACCACTAATTATTGATATATGTTTTTCCAAAATTATAAAGAATAAATATTTATATCTAATTATAATTATAGTTTCTTATTTTATTATAAATTTTAATAACTCAATATATTTTTCAATTGAATACTCTCTTATACTAAGTTTAATTTCATTATTATGTTTGTATATATATAGCGAAGATATTTTTAAAACTAATATACAAAATATTTATGATAAACTAAGAATTTCTGAAGATAATTTAAAAAAAGCAAATTCTGATTTAGAAGTTTATATAAGCTCTGTTGAAGAATTAGCTATATTAAAAGAAAGAAATAGAATTTCAAGAGAAATTCATGATAGTGTGGGACATTCTCTATCTACAACTATAATTCAATTGGGTGCTATTGAAAATTTAGTGTCTAAAGATAAAGACTTAAAAGAATTAGTTCATGAATTAAGAGAATTTGTTAAAGAAAGCTTTAAAGAAGTTAGAGAGGCTGTAACATCTTTAAAGCCAGACGGATATGAAAACTACCAAAATTTATTTAAAATCGAAGAGCTAATAAGAAACTTTATTAAAATGACTAATATTGATGTTAAAATGACTGTATCAAAAAATACTTGGAATCTTTCAAGTGTTCAATATACTGCTTTATATAGAATTATACAAGAATCACTTTCAAACTCTATAAGGCATGGAAAAGCAACTAAAGTTAATATATTTATTACCTTTAGCCCTAATAATCTAATACTTTCTATTAAAGATAATGGACTGGGATGTAAAAATATAAAAAAAGGCAATGGTCTAAATAGTATAAAAGAAAGAGTTGATGAATTAAATGGAAAAGTTGAATTTACTACTTCCAATGATGGTTTTATAATTCACACATCTTTTCCTAAAAATACAAGGAGTGAATTAATTGAGTAAAATAAAAATATTAATAGTAGATGATGAAAAACTAATAAGAAAAGGTTTAAAAATAATACTTAGCTCTTATAATGATTTAGATATAATTGGAGATGTTTCTAATGGATATGAGGCTTTAGAATTTTGTAGAAATAATCATGTAGATTTAGTACTTATGGATATAAGAATGAGTGTTTGTGATGGGGTCCTAGGCACTCGTCTTATAAAAGAATATGACTCTTCTATATCAGTACTTATACTTACAACATTTAATGATGATGAATATATAAAAAATGCTATAAACTTTGGTGCATCAGGATATTTACTAAAAGATAGCTCTGATGAAGTTTTATACGAAGGTATTAGATCTAGCGTCTCAGGAAATATTGTACTAGATAAAAATGTTGCCCCTAAAGTTATATCTAAAGAAAAAACTATTGACTGTAATGAAGTGTTAAACAAGTACAATTTATCAGATAAAGAAATTTCCATTATCAAGCTAGTTGCAAGTGGTCTTACTAATAAAGAAATTTCAAATGAATTATTCTTATCTGAAGGAACAATAAAAAATAATATAACTAATATACTATCTAAACTTGAACTTCGTGATAGAACTCAACTTGCAATATTTGCTTTTAAAAACAAAATAGTGACTTAAGTCATTTTCTAAAGTTACTTTATGGTATAGATTTACCTCCCATAATTTTCTATTATAATATTAGAAAATCATTTGGGAGGTATTTTTTATGAGTATTATAAAAGTAGAAAACATAACAAAACGATTTAACGACAAACTTGTTCTTGATAACATAAGCTTTTCTATAAATGAAGGCGAAATATTTGGTCTTATAGGTCCAAATGGAGCTGGTAAATCTACATTAATTAATATAATTACAAATCTTATGTTAGCTAATAATGGATCTGTTGAAATTAACGGTCTTGATTTAAAAAAAGATCCTATAAAAATAAAATCAATCATCGGTTTAGTGCCTCAAGAACTGGCTATAATCGAAACTTTAACACCTTACGATAACTTAGAGTACTTTGGTGCTTTATATGGTCTTAGTGGTAAATTATTAAAAGAAAGAATTGATGAATCTTTAAAAATTTGTGGTCTTTTAGATTTAAAAAAGAAAAAAGTAAAAAAACTTTCTGGTGGTATGAAAAGAAGATTAAATATAGCCATTGCTCTACTTCATCGTCCTAAAATATTAATACTTGATGAGCCAACAGTTGGAGTTGATCCCCAATCTAGAAATTATATATTTACATTCTTAAAAGATTTATCAATAAATAAAAATACAACTATAATATACACTTCTCATTATATGGAAGAAGTAGAACATCTTTGTTCTAAAGTATTTATTATAGACGAAGGAAAAGAAATAGCATATGGTGATAAAGAATATTTAAAATCACTAGTTTTTAGCAATACAAAGTTAATCATTGAACTTAATAACATAACTGGAAATTTAATATTTGATTTAAAAAGTATTGACGGAGTTTTATCTGTAAATGAAATAGATAACTCTACACTATCCCTTGTTATTGATAAGAAATTTTCAGTATCAAAGGCTTTATCAATAATTGAAGACAGTGACTTGCAGATATCTAAAATAACATATGAAGATCCAAGCCTTGAAGATGTATTTTTAAATCTTACAGGTAAAAGTCTTAGAGATTAGGAGGTGGTATTATGAGATTTTTTTATACTATTAAATTTTTCTTTAAAGGTCTTAAGAGTAATTTATTACTAAACTTATTTTCTTTTTTAATACTTCCCCTTGGACTTTCTTGGCTATTTGGAATGATGGGGAAAATGGAGTTTCAAAACCCTAATATAGTTGAGGTTACTCCAATAGTTATGACTGATAAAGATAATTCTACTTATTCTAAGTCACTAGTTAATTTTATAGAAAATGATTTAAATACCCTTTTTAAAATCACTAATAAAGATGAGAATGTTGATTTAGAAATAGTAATTCCTAATAATTATGAAGAAAGTATATTAAATAATAAATCTAGCAATATAGAAATTAAAGAACTAACAACTAGAGGTCAATTGTCTAGTTTAATGAAAAATATATTAGATGACTATCACCAAAATTTATACTATAAAAATACTTCATCATCTTTTATTGAGAGTACTACAATTGATAGTGAAATTAAAACTACTTCAACCGAGTATTTTGCTGTGAGCTTCTTAGGATTCTTAGGTATTATGTTTATTATGTTTATGTCTAATGGTGAATACTTATCTGAGAGCAATGGAATAAAGAAAAGATACCAGTCTATGCCAATTAGTAGATGTACTCAATTAATATATGAATTTATTTCATCAATTCTTTATTTTTTAATATTTATACTTTTATATTTATTATCTTTTAGATGTTTTAATATTTCATTTACTGGAAATTTATTCACTTTAATATTATTAGCTGTAATTACTTCTATATTTATAGCATCAATATCTAGCTTCTTAGGTGTATTTTTCTCTAAAAAATACGGTCTAATAATAGTCTATACATTAATGATGGCAGTGTTTGTATTAGGTGGAATAATTACTCCTTTTGTAGATGCTTTAGCAAGTTTATCTAAGTTATCACCATTATATCTAATTACAAATTTATTTACTAAATTTAATATCTATAATAGTTTTGAGCATCTTTTAAATCCTATTATTATAATTTTAGCTATGTCTATAACTTTACTTATAGCATCTCTATTAAAAGAAAAATACAGTTGGAGGGAATTTTAATGAATATAATTAGATTAACTTTATCAAATTTAAAAAGGTATTTAAAATCCCCTAGCTTAATATTACCTATGATTTTAATGCCCGCTTTATTAATATATGGACTTTTATTTACATTTTCTACTAATGAGTCCGATAGTCCTCACTACCTGGCTCCAATTGCACTAATATGTGATTTAGATGGAAAATATGAAAAACAGTTAATTAATGATTTGGAATTAAAGGATAATTTATTTGATATAAAAGATGAAAATAAAGCTATAGATTTGCTTAAAAATAATGAAGTATCTTCTGTATTTGTTTTAAATAAAGATTTTTCAAAGAATATAGATAATCTAGATTCACCCACTGTAAAATCTTTTGAAACTGAAAATGGTGGAGGAAGTATTTGGGCAAAATCTAAAATAGATAGCTTTATAAGTAATTCTCTAAATAATAAAAGCAATTTAAACGTTGTAACTGCTAAAGTCATAGAAAAAGAATCCCCACTACTAGGGAACTCATTTTTATTTATATTTATGACTAGCTATATGCTTTATGTAACTAACTCTGCATTTTGTCAGGACTTACTAATTTTAAGAAGATCTAATGTATTAAAAAGAATGCTATCAACTAAGAATAAAGATTTTGAAATATTATTTAGTTTATTTCTATCCTTATTCCTTGTGCAATCTTTATCATCTACTTTTGTGTTATTATTAACAACTAAGTTTAATGTAAATCTTGATATGATAGGTATAATTGTTGCAAATTGTTTTGTATCTACAGGACTTATTCTGTTATTTACTAGGATATTCAAGCAAGAGGCTACTATAGGATTTGCATCCACTATTTTTCCACTTTTAAATATAGCTTTGATTTTACCATTATTAATTCCGTCTTTCCCTCTTAATACTCCTTTTATTAATAATTTAGCTAAGCTATCTCCATTTTATTGGACAATCAAATACCTACAAGGTGATAGTGTATTAGTATCACTTATAGCTTTAATTTTACTTGGGTTAGTGTGTGTAACTTGTGGTAGCCTTAAACTTAGAGACTTTGCTAAAAACTAAAACTCACTTTGTTCGTGTCGCTCAAGTGTTTCGCCCACACGTGGCTCAAACGACTTCGTCCGTTGCTTAAAGATTCGCTTCATTAAAAAAGAGTATATCTA
>NZ_JAFFPK010000024.1 GCF_017590215.1 Clostridium sp. CCUG 7971 | reverse complement strand
ATTGCCCCTGTACCTATCATCGCTCCTAATGATATAGATGCCGGACCTATAACATTCTTTATTTGTAACTTAGCAGGCGTTGTAGCCTTCTTTTGAATCATAAATATCGTTCTTATAGACATTATCGCACCCGTTATTAATATAAATGGTAAGAATACTGGCCATATCATATCCGATATTTTAGTTATTATAGCTTCTAATTGATGTAACATTTGCCCCATTTTCGACTCCTTTTCTTTAGCCTTATTAACTTTGATGAATTAATTTGATGAATTTAATAAAATAGCTAAAGTAATATTTATATATATTTCTTTAACTTTTAGTTACACAGATATTTTTCCATAAAAAAATAGACATTAGTTTAAATTATAATTATGCACAAAACAGTAATAGAAATAATTCATAATTGCTGCTTTGTAATTTCATATAATTTAAAAACGCCTATTTACATTTTCAGTTTATTTATTTTTTTTATGAAGTCAATATAAATTTTTAATCATTTTAAAATCATTCACATTATTCATTAATTTTTTTATTTTTTAAATTAATTAAGATTGTCATTTATGATCTTTGTATGGCTTAAAAATTCTCTTATGCTCTCTATTATTTGTTCTTTATTATCTAAAGTTATATCTTGTCTCTCATTCCACATTGAATTAAATAAATCATCACATATTGTTTTAAACTGGTTATCTGATACAATTGCATATTGATTTTTATAATCATCAGGACAAATTGTTGTTAACTTTATATTTTTTGATAAATATAATGATGGATTTAGCTTGTCTTTAAATTCCTCAACAAAATCTCCTTCAATTAGTTTAATTTCTAGATTGTTATTTTCTCTTAATATTTTTTTCATATATTCTATATGTCTTTCACGCTGTTGAAAACTTAGCTTTACAGGAACATTGAAAAATCTAAGTTCCCCTGAAGATATATATCTTCTAAGCTCATTTTCATAAATTAATATTTTTAAATCAGATTTATAAGTTTTATTATTTAAAAATATATTAATTTTATTTAGTTCTTCCATTATCTCGTTATTATCACCAAATACTTCTTTTCCTACTTCAATAAATAAATCCTCCGGCATAAAAAGCTCATTCATTGACCCTATCAACCATCTTAAATCATTACCTAATATATATTGAGTATATATATTATTTTTTATAATTGACATTACGTCTTTTTTTTCGAAAATAGGTTTTCCTTGTCTTTTTAGTAACCCTTCTAAACTATAATATAGCTCATCTATAGTTTCTTTTTCTTTTGACATAGTACTAAATATACACTCACCATTTTTATTAAATATAGATGTATTAAGCAGCTCATCTTTAATTATAAAAAAATAAGAATCACTAGTAATAGCACAGTTATATATTTCAAAGTCTAATTGTGGATATGTAGCTACCATATTCAAAATCATTATCGCATCCATTATAATATTGTTACTTTCTCCTGTAAATCCAGCCAAAAATCTAATCTTTATATTTTCATTATTTTGTAGACTATATATTCCTTTTTTCATATTAGATAATGATATGCTTTCCTCATAATTAGATTGGAATAAATCAGCTGCTATTATAATATCAATCTCTTTGTTCTTACTTAAGTATATATATATCTCATTCTCTAAATATTGTTTTCTAAGTTTAGTATTTACAGTTACTAAACCATTGTATTTCATTTCTAACTGAGTATCTTTCGGTATTTTTTGTGTGCTTTTATGTTGTGTATTTAAATAAGATTCTTTTAATTCCCTAGATACATACTTAATCAAAAATGCTTTATCACATTCATCACTGTTTATTCCAAAGTAATTAATAATATCTTGGTGTGAAGTACTGTCTAGAGATGTAACTATAAAACTTGATATAGATTTACACACTTTATTTATATTTTTAGGTGTAGGTAGATTTTTTCCAGTAATCCATTTACTTATATAGATGTATCATAACCTAACTCCTTAGCAAGAGTACCTTTTTTTTGATTAGATATATATAATAATTGATCTAATAATTGCCCAAATGTATTGTTATTCAAACTAATACTCCTCCTTAAGTCACTATAACTTTTTATATTAACGATTATATCATCATAAAAATGATTATACAAATGCGCCTTTTATATACACTATCTAATGAATTTTTTTTGATTTTTTTTGATTCATTATGAATTAATAAGAATTCAAACTCTGTTTTTGTCGTTATTTGTCTTATTTTTTATTTTTTTTCTATGTTATGATGATTTTATATTAATTATATTTCTTAATTTATTAATGCCTATTTACAAAAGATTTAATATAAGGAGAAATTAATTTAATGACTAATATTAATAATAATACAAAAAAATTTACTACTGGCTGGATGATAGTAGCCGCTTGTATGCTTATCCAAGCTATACCTTATGGTGTTCTTGCTAACTTACAACCTCAATTTATGCACTATGTTATGGCTGATAAAACTTTAGGTTTTACTACTGCAAGCTTTTCGCTTATATTTACAATAGGAACTATTGCATCAGCATTTGCTTCACCTTTTATAGGTAAATTATTTGATAAATTTAACCTAAAAACTTTATATATAGCTGGAGCCTTTTTAGGATGTGGTAGTTTTGCTGCATACTCTTTATGTAACGCTCCATGGCAATTTTATGCAGTTTCTATAGTAATGCAATTTGGAGCTGCAATAATATCAGCAATAGGAGTTCCTTTATTAATCAATGCTTGGTTTGATGGTGCTGGTAGAGGTAAAGCTTTAGGTATAGCTATGGCTGGGGGATCTATAGGTAATATATTCATGCAAGCTACAGTTGTTTATGTTCTGGAAACGTTCGGATATAAAGCTTCTTATTTAGCTTTTGGTCTTACTGGTTTAATAGTAGCAATACCAATAACTTTATTTATGTTAAGATTGCCTAAAGACGAATCTGAAGTAGTTAAATCTAAATCAAAAAATACTAATAATAATAATGATAATTCTTCTTGGGGATATACTGTTAAAGAAGCTTTAGCTCTTAAAGAATTTAAGTTACTTGGACTTGCATTCTTATTTGTAGGTATATATGTATCTGCTTTATCAGTTCAATACCCTAAATACTTACACCAAAATCCTAATGTAAGTGTTGGTTTAGTAGGTTCTGTATTTGCTATATGTTCTCTTACAGGTAATTTACTTGGAGGGACATTATTTGATAAAATTTGTAGTACTAAAACACTTATAATAGCTGGATTAATAGTTGCTGGATCTGATTTAGCATTAATATTCTCAATTGAAATGACACCTCTTGCATACGTATTTGCTTTACTAAAAGGATTATCAATATTCGCTTATATGATGGGTCCTGCTTTACTTACTGGGTCGCTATTTGGAAACAAAGAATATGCAGGTATATTAGGTATGATTCAATTAATATTCGGTATTGGATTTGCTGCTGGGTCATATGCTTTCGGAGTAATTGTAGATGCTCTAGGATATAGAGTAGCTTGGTTTATAATTTTAGGAGCTATAGCGTTAGCTTACAGCTTATTAGTTACAGTTTCTATAAAGATGCATAAATTAAACAAATCTAAAAAAGATCAAGCTGCTGCTTAATATAAAAAAGAAGGTTTTATAAAACCTTCTTTTTTATATTTCTATATATTCTAAGTCAGATTTTTCTTCAAACCATTCATCATCATTAAAACTATCATCTGCTATTTTATCTATTGGCATTTTCATATACTTACCCGTAGCAGTTACTGCAACTTCTCCATTTGGGAGAATTATCTCTCCGCTACCTTCAAATAATTTTCTATTTTCTTTAGTTATTCTACCAACTATTTTTATCTCACAGTCTGTTGGAACAGGCTTTTTGTATTTAAGTTCTAATGATACAGTAACACCCCAAATAGTGTCATCGCTTATACTTACTGCTCTTCCTATAGTTTCATCAAGTAATGCTGCTGACATACCTCCATGTACTCTACCAGGATAACTTTGATGCCCGTCCTTTGTATTGCATATTGCTACTAGTTCATTACTTTCTAATTCATAAAAAGATGCTTTAAGCCCAAGTTCGTTATCTAAGCCACATACGATACATCTTTTACTGTTATTTTGTTTTTTAACTACTTTATATTTCAATATTGACACCCACCTACATCTTTTAAGTTATTTAGTAACTATAAAAAGCGATAAATTTAAATTTATCACTTTTTATAGTTAAAAATTGATTTTGAAAAACTCTATTATTTCTTCATCATTATAGTTTATAACTAATTCATTCGGAAAATCTAAATCAGCTATAATTTTTTGAGAATAAGGGAATTTTCCTACATCATAAGATATATGAGCATCACTTCCAAGTACGATTCTTACACCATATTTTTTACAAAGACCAAGCATAATAGTTACATTTTCCCATGCACCTTGTCTAAAAGTATTTGGTTTTAATGATGAATTATTAATTTCTAGTAAAATATTTTTTTCTTTAGCTTTTTTTACTATAGTCTCATAATCAACTTTATATCTATTATCATCTAAATGACCTATTATTTTAACCTTTGGCTGATCCATTACTTTTAGTATAGTATTAGTATTTTCTTCTCTCGATCCTGCTACTAGACATGGAGTATGTAAACTAGCTATCATATAATCTATATGAGTTAATAAATCATCCTCTACATCTGTATTTCCATTATAATCGATAATATTTGCCTCTACACCTCTAAGTATTTTTACCCCCTCTACTTCTCTTGGTATAACATGCATATTGTGAAAATAAAATGGATGAGGTCCCCCCGGCATAGTTGGGGCATGTTCTGAAAGTCCTAAATATTTTAATCCTGCCTTTTTAGCCTCTGCTATATTTTCTTGTATTGTACTATAAGCATGTCCACTCACTATAGTATGTGTATGTAAATCAATTAAAGCCTTCATGTATATCACCTCTAAATTATGATTTTAAAAATAAGCCATATTTTTAAAATATGGCTTATTTTTATTTATTATTATAATTTTAAATCTTTGAATTTATCTTTAAATAATTCTCCAAGGCTCCCTAAAGAATCTTCTATTTCTAAGAATTCACTTATATCTTCTTCTGGCTCTCTTGTAGCTTCTTTTATTGATACTAACATTCTTCTGTTCTTTGGATTAAAGTCAAGTACCATAACGTTAACTTCATCACCTACATTAACAACATTAGTAACTTTCATTACTCTTTCTTCACTTAACTCAGATATAGGTAAAAATGCTTCTACACCTTCTCTAACTTGTACAAAAGCACCTTTTTCAATTATTCTAACTACTGTACCTGTAACTATATCATCTAATTCTACTTCTTCTTTTATTAAATTCCATGGATCATTATTTATGTCTTTTAAAGCTAATGCAATTTTTTTAGTTTCAGCATCAACATCTAATACATAAACTTCTACTTCTTGACCTTCACTTAACATATACTCTACAGATTCAACTCTTGTCCAAGATAAGTTATTTAAATGAACTAAACCTTCAAGTCCACCGATATCGACAAATGCTCCATAAGGCATTAGCTTTGTAACTTTACCTTCTCTTTTTTGTCCTGCTTCTAAAGAATTAAATAATTCTTCTTTTTCTGCTTTAACTTTAGCTCTGTAAGCTTCTCTATCTGCTTTAGCTTTTGCTTTTGCTTCTTCTCTTTCAGCTTGTACTTTTGCTCTTCTTTCTTCTCTTTCTATATCTAAACGTTCTTGTAATACTTCTCTATGAGAAGCTACTAATCTATTTTTCTTAGTGTCCATTTCTTTTATGTAAACTTCTAAATTAAGACCTACATAGCTAGATGTATCAGTAACAAATTTTGTATCTAATTGAGATATTGGTATGAATAATGATTGCGTATTATATGTAGCAAATACACCTCTTTCAATGTTCTTTTCTACATTTACAGTTATTATTCTATGTTCTTTGTAAGCCTTTTCTAAGCATTCTAAATCTGCTCTTCTATCTAACTGTAATTTAGATAAATGTATTACTCCATCTTTATGATAAACTTTGCTTATTACAGCGCTTATTTCATCTCCTACGTTATATACATCACTAGCATATTGCCCTTTTAAAAGATTTAATTCTTCAGTTGATATAACTCCGTCAAATCCATAGTTTAATTCTAAAACAACACCTTCATTAGTTATTTTAGATATTTTTCCAGTTATAGTTTGTCCAACCTTAACATTACTAAATTCTTGTTCTTGTTGGTCTAATAGTTCTTGCATAGATAAGTTATTCGTCATGATTTTCAATCCTTTCATTATAATTCTTATACATATAAGTATTATACCATTAATATTTCAAATACTTAAATTTTTCTTGTAATATTTTATATCATTGATATTACTTGAATCAAACTTTTGATTCTTTATACTTTACAATATAACCTTTACATCATCCTTTATAATTATTGAATCTTGATTTACTATACAATCGTATGCTAGTACGTCTACACCTTTTGCATTTGCCATATTTAACGCTTCTGATAACTCTAGATGCATTTTTTTATTAGGTGTAAAATAAAGTACATTCTCCATTTGAACTACAAATATAACATAGCATTTATATCCCTCTTCACTTGCTTTTATAAGTTCATTGATATGCTTTACTCCTCTTTCTGTTTTAGCATCTGGAAACATTACTATATTTTCTTCCTCTAAAGTAGCTCCCTTTATTTCTATAAATACTTTTTTACTTTCAGTTTCTAGATATATATCAAATCTTGAATTTCCATATGTTTTTTCTGTCTTTATTAATTTTATATCTTCATTTAAACTTGGTAATATTATTGATTTATTAACTAAAGCTTCATATACCACTTTATTAGGTACTTGAGAGTCCATATTTATTAATCTATTACCTTTTTGTACAGCTATTAATGAGTATTTTGTTTTTCTATTTGGGTTGTCACTTTCCTCTAAGTATACTGTACAATTTGGAGTAAGTAATTCTCTACATCTTCCAGTATTTTTAACATGTACCTTTTCTATATTGTCGCATATATTACAATAGGCTATAAATCTATTGGGCCTTTCTATAAATTCTGCTTTTATTATATTGTTATATTTCATTTTAACTCCTTTAATTTACCTTTATACACTATATAATCCTTATATATATTTTTTTAAATTTATACCTGTTTTATATGATAAGTAATCTACAAATTCCTAATATTTAAAAAGTCTTTTCTTTTATAATATACTCTTTTTTTCTACATATAAGTATTTAAAGTTAAAATTATATTTACTTAATATAACTTTTTTATTTTTTATATATAAAAATAACCTTAATCAACATTGATTAAGGTTATTTTTATTGGAGCTGGTGATAGGAATCGAACCTACAACCTGCTGATTACAAGTCAGCTGCTCTACCGTTGAGCCACACCAGCAAAATTAATTGGAGGCGACACCCAGATTCGAACTGGGGATCAAGGAGTTGCAGTCCACTGCCTTACCACTTGGCTATGTCGCCTTGTTCACTACATTATAATTATATGATTTGTACCACCATTTGGCAACCATTAATTTAAAATATTTTTTATATTAAGTAGTTTCTATATTATATTTAAATCTATATAATTTTATTCATTTATTTACAAACTGTTTTATTTTTATTTATATAATTAAATATAAAAATAGTAGGATAATATATATTATCCTACTATTTTTATATTATTCTAAGAACATCTTTATATCATCTTCTACAGTGCTTATTCCACCTATTCCAAAGTTTTCAACTAATACCTTAGCTACATTTGGAGATAAAAATGCTGGTAATGTTGGCCCTAAATGAATATTTTTAACTCCTAAGTATAGTAATGATAATAATACTATTACAGCCTTTTGCTCATACCATGCTATATTAAATGCTATTGGAAGCTCATTTATATCTTGTAATTCAAATACTTCCTTAAGCTTTAATGCTATAAGAGCTAATGAATAAGAGTCATTACATTGTCCTGCATCTAATACTCTAGGTATACCATTTATATCACCTAAAGGTAATTTATTATATTTGTATTTAGCACATCCTGCAGTAAGTATTACTGTATCTTTTGGTAATGCTTTTGCAAAATCAGTGTAGTAATTTCTTGATTTAGCTCTTCCATCACAACCTGCCATAACAAAGAATTTCTTTATAGCACCAGTTTTAACTGCTTCTACAACTTGGTCTGCTAATGCAAATACTTGGTTATGCGCAAATCCACCTATTATTTCTCCTGTTTCTATTTCTGTAGGTGCTTGACATTTTTTAGCATGATCTATTATAACAGAGAAATCTTTATTGTCTTCACTTTCACCTTTTATATGAGTACATCCTACAAATCCAGCAGCTCCAGTAGTGTATAATCTATCTTTATAGCTATCCTTTGGAGGAACTATACAGTTTGTAGTCATTAATATTGGACCATTAAAGCTTTCAAACTCTTCTTTTTGCTTCCACCATGCATTTCCGTAGTTTCCTGCAAAGTGAGTGTATTTCTTAAATGCTGGATAGTAATGTGCTGGTAACATTTCAGAGTGAGTATATACGTCTACTCCAGTTCCCTCAGTTTGTTTTAATAATAATTCTAAATCTTTTAAGTCATGTCCTGATACTAATATACCTGGGTTATTTCTAACACCTATGTTAACCTTAGTTATTTCTGGATTTCCATAAGTTCCTGTATTAGCTGAATCAAGTAAAGCCATACCATCAACTCCAACTTTACCTGTTTCTAAAGTTAAAGCTATTAATTCATCTACACTTAATCTATCATCTAATGTTTTAGCTAAAGCACTTTGCATAAATGCATTTACTGCTTCATCATCATATCCTAAAGCATTTGCATGTTTCATATAAGCTGACATACCTTTTAATCCGTATATTATAAGTTCTCTTAAACTTCTTACATCTTCATCTTTAGTAGCTAAAACTCCTACTTTTGTTGATTTTTCATCTAATATTGAGTCTATTGAAACTGATTCACCACTTCCTAATACCGCATTCTTTAATTTAGCTAAAACTCCTACTTTAACATCCATCTCAGCATTTGAAGATGCATTCCATAAAGCAGCTTCTGATAGATTTTCTTTGTTATCTAATTTAGATAATAATTCTTCTTTAGTAGATAATGTCATCTTAACTCTATCATAGAATATCGCATCATCGAAGTTTGCATTTGTTATAGTTGTAAATAAGTTTATTGTTATTAAATGGTTTACTTCATGATCAATTAATTTCCCTTCTCCTCTAAGTCTTGTTGTAACCTCTGATAATCCTTTTGTTGTATATATTAATAGGTCTTGCATTCTAGCTAAATCTGGTGATTTTCCACATACCCCAAATTTAGTACATCCTGTGCAACCTGCTGTTTCTTGACACTGAAAACAAAACATTTTATTTTCCATATTTTTATCCTCCATTTTTTAATGTGTATTTTATATACTTATTATAGTTTGAAAGACTATATATTTTCCGTAACCTATGTTACAATATCAAAATATAATAAATTTTTTTAATAGGTGATTTTATGTTTAAAAATAAAACCAGAAATGAGATAATGGATTTTTTTAAAGATTATAATTGTAAAATAGTTAAGTTTTCTAAAAATGATATAATTGCTTTAGAAAGTTCTCCATGTGAAAAAGTTGGATTAGTTTTAACAGGAAATGTTGATATTAAAAGAATTTTAACAAGTAATACTGTAATTCATTTATCTTCATTTGGACCCGGGCGCTTATTTGGAGAAGTAATTGCTTTTTCAGATACAAATCGTTATCCTGCTACAGTTATATCTGCTACTAATAGTGAGATCATGTTTATTGGTAAAAATGATTTTATAAAGTTTTGTACTCACCATCCTGACTTTTTAAGTATGTTCTTAAATGAACTAACTAATAAAATAATTACTCTTAACAAATCAATAGCAGGTTTATCTTTTAGTAGTATTCGCCAAAAATTAACTAACTTTTTGCTTACTGAATATAATATTCAAAATAGTTTATTTATTGAGCTAAACATGACAAAACAAAAACTATCTGAAATATTAGGAGTTCCTAGACCATCGTTGTCTAGAGAACTTATAAATATGAAAAATTTAGGTCTTATCGACTATTCTAAGGATTTTATTAAAATATTAGATAAAGATGCACTAGAAGAGATATTAATGGAATAAGAGGCATAAACATGCCTCTTATTTAGATACTATATTAATTTTTTATTATTTTTACTAATTCTTTTAGCTTAACTTCATCAATTTTTCCAAATGGATTTTTATCAACTCTTATAGCTGTACCAAAGTGGTAATCTTTAGCACTAGTTTTTTCTTTAATTTCATTAATATTGCTAAAGTTTAATCCTCCACCTAAAAGTATATTTATATTATTTGATTTATACATCATTTTTTTTATTATGTCTATATTATCAAGTATGTTTCCTTTTCCTCCAGATGTTAATATATTTGTTATTTGACTATAATTATTTAATATATCTATACCTTTTATACAATTAGTTTCATCTATTGCCTTATGAAAAGTTACATCTAAATTACCACATTCTTTTAATAAAAATTTTAGATTAGCTTCATCTATATTATTGTAATTATCTAATAAACCTAGTACAATTCCATTTGCACCAATATTTTTAACTATTTCAATATCCTTTAGCATTATACTTATATCTTCATTACTATAAACAAAGCTATTTGCATGATGCCTTATCATAACATTTACAGGTATATCTACGCTATTTACAACCGCTTCTATAAGTCCAAAACTAGGTGTTACTCCACCTTCTGTTAATGCACTTACAAGTTCAATTCTATCTGCCCCACAATATTCTATTATTTTAGCATCTTCTACTGTCATCCCTATTATCTCTAGCATACATCCTCCTAATACTTTTTCTTTTGTACATTTCTAAACTATATTTAATTTATAAGTATTTTACCATTATCTATATACTAAATAGTTTAATTTTTATTTTTTTTATAAAAAGGTTCTATATGAAGTATTACTTGAGCACTTTCATTTATTCTGTCCTGTATTTTACCTTCTATTTCGTGAGATAGTATATGAGATTTCTCTACGCTTATACCCGGTTCTATCATTACGTGCATATCTATATGAATGTCATTTTCGCTTCCTCTACTTCTTATGTTATGAACTTCTTTCACTTCATTAAATTCCTCTACAACATTTCTTATATCTTCTTCCTCTATTATCGCTTGGTCCACTAGCACTCCTGTTGAAGATTTAAATATTTCGTATGCTGAGCAAATTATAAATCCTGAAACTATTAAAGATGCCAATGGATCAATCCATGCTGGTAACCCTAGCTTAACTCCTATCAAAGTTAATAAGACCCCCACAGATACTAATATATCACTTCTTGTATGCAATGAATCAGATATTAATATATAGCTATTTAGTTTTTTACCTATCCTATTTTCATAGGTACATACAAATATATTTATTAAAAGTGTTAAAATTAACACTAGCAAACTTTCTGTTGTTATAGATGGTTTTGCTACATTTTGAAATCTTGAAATTGCATCAAAAATAATTTTACCTGCCATTGTAACAAGCATAGCACCTATAAACAAACTTGCCATCACTTCAAATTTTTTATGTCCGTATGGATGTTGTTTATCATTTGGCTTTGATGCGATGCTTATTCCTATTATTCCAACTATATTAGATGCACCATCTGAGAATGAGTGAAAACCATCAGCTGTCATACTCGTACTTTTAATAGATAGTCCTATAATAATTTTTAATAAAGATACTGCAAAGTTAGCAAATAAAATAACCCATAGAACTTGCTTTACTTTTTTATAATTATTAATTACCATAAGTTTCCCTCCTAAAAATAATATCCACTTTCCTATAATAATAGATTTCATTTGCATATTATCTAAAAAATCCATGGAAGAGTTTTTAATTAAAACTATCCCATGGACTTAATTCCACTGCCATAAAGGCCCGGCTAAATAATAAATACTGCCTGTTTAGTAAAAGTGACTATATTTTTTACATTAATTTTTTATACTATCTATATATTCAAATATTGTTATATTTGTGCATTCATCTTTTTTATCAATTAAATTTGAAACAGTTACTCCTAGAAGCCTTATTTGCTTATCATTAACTTCTACATTATTGAACAAATTATATACATTTGTTCTAATATCTTCATGATTGGATATGGGGTGTCCTAAACTTAAACTTCTTGTTATCTGAGTAAAATCACTATACTTTATCTTTATGGTTATGGTTTTTCCAAGCTTATCACAATAGTCTAGTCTATGTGAAACTTCTTCACATATTTCACTTAATATATCTACAACTTCTTCTTCGTCAATACTTAGATTACTTCCTAGTGTAGTTTCTGCTCCTACTGATTTTCTTTCTCTATGAGGCTCTACTGGCCTATTATCAATTCCTCTTGCAAACTGATAAAATATATAACCTCTATTTTTAAATATATTTTCTAATTGATTCAAATCTAGTTTCCTTAAATCATATCCAGTATTTATACCTAAATGTTTAAGTGTCTTTTCTGTTACTTTCCCTACTCCAAAAAATTTATTTATAGGCAGATTATCAAGGAATTCTTGTTTATTTTCATGTGTTATTACTGTTAATCCATTTGGTTTTTTATAGTCAGACGCTAACTTAGCTAAAAATTTATTATAGGAAACCCCTGCTGAAGATGTTAATCCAACTTCTTTTAAAATATCTTCTTTTATTCTCTTTGCAACCTCTGTTGCATATTTTATATTTTTCTTATTGTTTGTAACATCTAAATAAGCTTCATCCAATGAAAGTGGCTCTACTAAATCTGTATATCTATAAAATATTTCTCGTATTTGAGCTGATACTTGCTTATATACATGAAATCTTGGTCTTACAAAATAAGCATAAGGACATCTTTTGTATGCTATTTTAGCTGGCATAGCTGAATGAATTCCATAACTTCTCGCCTCATATGAACATGTTGCAACTACACCTCTACTCTGAGGATTACCTCCAACTATTACAGGCTTACCTCTTAGCTCTTTATTATCTCTTTGTTCAACAGATGCATAAAATGCATCCATATCTATATGTATTATCTTTCTATTTTCATCCATAATTATCACCTTATTATATATTTTAAGCAGCATACCTGGTTTATAGACCGTTTAAGCCACATGTGGATGAACCACTTAAACGACATAATCGAATTTTTTATTAGTTTTAAAAAATAACTTGCAAAATTTTCAAAAAACCTTTAAAATAGGTATTCCAAGGAACTAAGTTATCTTATGTACTTGTTAACCGTATATTTATATTTATTTTTAAGATTATATAATTTTATATAAGAAAGACCATACTACATCCGTTGTAATATGGTCTTATATTTTCTATTTTTTATTAGTTAGCGTAATAAAGGTTTCTTGATGGATATTCTGGATCACTTGTAACATCTATTCCAAGTTCTCTAAATGTTTGTTCATCATTCTTACTTAATATAGTTGTTGAATGAGCTTGTGCTCCTTTTAACATAGGTAATGTTTCAAGAACTGCATGAGCTGTTGGATTTGTAACTGCACATATACTTAATGTAGTTAAAACCTCTTCACAACTTAACTCTGGTGTTCTACTTGCTAATGTTTTAGTTTTTAAATTTACAATTGGTTCAACAATAGCTGGTGATAATAAATGTATATCATCAGATATATTCGCTAAGTGCTTTATAGCATTTAATATAACTGCTGCACTTGCATTCATTAAGTTTGAGCCTTTACCTGTAAGTATTGTGCCATCATTTAATTCTAACGCTACTACTGGACAAGCATTATCTTTGCTAGCAGTTTCTTTTAATTTAGCACTGTATTCTCTAGCAGGCTTAACTACACTTCTATCTTCTGGCTTTAATCCTACTTCACTCATTATTAATTGAATAGTATCAAAAGCACCTTTATCAAATTGACCTTTTTTATATTCACAAGCAGTTTTAAAGTATCTTCTTATTATTTCTTGTCTAGAAGCTTCTTTAACTACTTCATCATCTACTATACCAAATCCTACCCTATTAACACCCATATCTGTTGGTGATTGGAATATAGATTCTTTTCCTGTTATTTTTTCTATTATTTTTTTAAGAACGGGGAATAATTCTAAATCTCTGTTATAGTTTACTGACATTTCACCATATTTTTCTAAATGGAATGAGTCTATCATGTTAACATCTTTTAAATCAACAGTTGCTGCTTCATAGGCTATATTTACTGGATGTTTAAGCGGTAAATTCCATACTGGGAAAGTTTCAAACTTTGAGTATCCAACACTATTTCCTCTTTTATTTTCATGATATAACTGACTTAAACAAGTTCCAAGCTTTCCACTATTTGGTCCTGGAGCTGTTACTACAACTATTGGCTTAGTAGTTTCTATATATGGATTAGCTCCATATCCTTCATCACTTACTATTGTATCAACATCACTTGGGTATCCTTTAGTTGGAGCATGTTTATAAACTTTTATACCCCTTCTCTCTAATTTATTTATAAATACTGTTGTAGCAGGTTGTCCTTCAAATCTAGTAATTACTACACTATTTACGTCTAGTTCATAAGTTCTTAAGTCATCTATTAATCTTAGAACTTCCATATCATAAGTTATTCCGTAATCGCCTCTTATTTTATTTCTTTCTATATCTCCTGCATAAACACATATAACAACTTCAACTTTTTCTTTCATATGTTGTAGTACTTTTATTTTTGCATTCTCATCAAATCCTGGTAAAATTCTTTTAGCATGTAAATCACCTATTAGTTTTCCACCGAATTCTAGATATAACTTATCAAAGTTATTAACTCTTTCTAATATGTACTTAGATTGTTCCTCTAAATACTTTTTGTGATCAAATCCTATTTTCATATTTCCACCTCACTAAATTATTTTGTTTTGTTAGCCGTATATTTATATTTATTTTATTGGTTTAAAGTAAAAATCCCTATAATTTACTTAATACTCTAGCGGTATTTTTTTCAATTATTTTTCACTTTAAGACTATATTATACAGTTAAGCTAGCTATATTTCAAGACGATTTTAAGTAAAAATTAGCTATATTCATATATGCAGATGCCTATAATCCAAGTCTATTGCTAAAGTTTATCAATCATAATTTTTATTTATGAATCATACATAAATATAATTTCTTTATATGTAAAAAAGTAGACTGTCTAATGACAGTCTACTTTTTTAATTATTAACAACCACAACCGTCGTCAAATATACCACCCATTCCACAAACTATTAATAATAATATTAAGAATGGTATCCAATCACATATATCAAATTCTGCCCATGTATCTTGGAATACTAAGAATAAGAAGAATAGTACTATTATCCAAATTCCTCCTGCACAATCACATCCGCCAAATAATCTGTCTAACATTTTGCTACCCCCTGTTGTATTTAATTCTTTGGAGTTTTACTCCTAATTTATACTATGAGAGTTTTTTGATTTTTGACATTACTTTTTTAGAATATAAAAGATTTATAGTCTTAATCTACAGATTTTAAGGACTCTACCATTTCTACATTCTTTAGTTTATAGTACATAGCTAGGTTAACTATTAAACCTAATGTGATTGTAAGAACCGCTGCAATTAAATAACTACTACTTTCTATAATTCTACCAAACATCATACTTTCTATTTCTACAGTTACCATTATAAATTGGTGTAGTAATTTTCCTATACCTAATCCTGTTATAGTACCTATTACAGTAAGTATTATATTTTCTCTATAAATATATGCTGAAACTTCATTATCATAAAATCCTAGAACTTTTATAGTTGCTATTTCTCTTATTCTCTCTGAAATATTTACATTTGTAAGATTGTATAACACAACAAATGCTAACGCTCCTGCTGATATAGTCATTATTAAAACTACATAGTTTAAATTTTCTATTGTAGTTTCAAAATTTTCCTTAAGACCTGTGTTAAAGCTTATTCCATTTACTCCAGATTGGCTTATAAGTTTTTTAGAAATATTATCTTCAGCTGATTTTGATTCATTATTTAAAATACCAATTACTCTATTATAATCTACATCTCTTTTAAATACTTCTTTATAATATTCTTTTGAAATATAAGCATAATGTGATATATAATTTTCAGCTATACCTAGTACTTTAACTCTAGCCTTCTTATCTTTATTGTTTACAATATCTATACTATCTCCTACTTTTATATTTAAATCTCTAGCCGCTTTCTCACTTAGTACTATCCCTTTATTATTTAACTCTATTTTCTTTTGTGATTTTCTATCTTTAAGCCTTACAAAATTTTTAAATTCATTACTATTTTTAGGTATAACTATATTTATAGATTTCTCACTTTTGCCTACAGATATTTTACCATTTTGATTGTTTATAAATTGATAGTTTGATATATCATTTTCTTCTTTGATATATTTTTCTACATTTATCAATTCACTATTTTTTATATTATTATCCAAATTAACACTCATATCATATTTAAATATACTTCCATACTGACCATCTACTATCATTTGTATAGAGTCTTGTATCCCAAGTCCCGATAATATTAAAGCACTACACCCTGAAATGCCAAGTACCGTCATTAAAAATCGCTTTTTATATCTAAATATATTTCTTATAGTCACCTTACCTATAAAACCTATTTTATTCCATATAAATGGAATTCTTTCTAACATTATTCTCTTTCCATTTTTAGGTGCTCTTGGTCTCATTAAAACCGATGGAGTCTCCCTAAGTTCTTTAAAACATGCTGAGTATGCTGCTATAGTAGTTATAAGTATCGCTGTTAAAGTAACACCTACTGCTAATCTTACGTCAAATACTAAATCTACAGGTGGTAATGTATACATTATTCCATAAGAATTGAATACTATTATAGGAAATACTGTATATCCTATCATTAATCCTAAAATACTCCCTAAAAGACTTGCACTCAATGCATAAAGTATATATTTTTTAGCTATTTGACCTGTTGTATACCCAAGCCCCTTTAATGTACCTATATTTATTCTTTGTTCATCTACCATTCTAGTCATAGTAGTTAAGCATACTAATGCTGCAACTGAAAAGAAAAATACTGGAAATATCTTTGCTAGAGCGTCTATACTATTTGCACATCCTGCATATTCTGCATAAGAATAATGACTATTTCTATCCAGAATATACCACTGTGGCTTTTCTATTTTCTTTATATCATCTTCTGAATCTTTTATCTTATTTTCAGCTTTTATTAATTCATCATTTGCTTTTATTTTAGATTCGTTTAATTTTTCTTTTGATTTTTCTATTTTTTGTTTTTGTTTTTTTAACTCATTTTCAGCTTTATCAAATTCTAATTTTGATTTAGCTTCCATATTAATAATATTTTCTTTTTCTTTAGATAATTTTTCTTTATTACTATCTAATGTAGCCTTAGTACTTGAAAGCTTATTTTCTATATCTTTAAACTGTTGTTTTTTATTTTCTAATTCATTTTTTCCATTTTTATATGAGCTGTTTAATGTCTGTAATACTAAATTATTTTTACTTAATTCCTGAGTTAATTTATTTTTTTCTTCTTCACTTAAATTTTCTTGATTTAGTTTTTCTTCTAGTGATGAATTTAAATTATTTAAGTAATGTATTTGTTTATTTAATTCTTCTAACTTATTTTGTGCATCTATAAAACCTTGCTGAGCTAAATTTTTATTTTCATTAAATTCGTTTAAGTGATTTTCATACTGTTTGTATCCATTTTTAAGCTCTCTTTCTCCTAAACTTATTTGATTCTTTCCATTTGATATTTTCAGAGATACTTCATTCTTTTTATTTTTTAACCGATTTTCTCCACTTTCTATTTGTTTACTATATGTATTTATATCACTTTCAGCTTTTTTTAATTCATTATTTACTTCATTTTGTTTATCTTCAAATTCTTTTTTACCTTTTTGAAGTTCTTCATTAGCTGCATCAATTACTTCATTGTATCTTTTATCTATTCTAGATTTTGATATGTTATCTAATTTATCAGTAACTTCATTTACCTTATCAAAATACTTATCACTGTAAGAATCTTCGCCTTTAGCTCCATCTACAGTTAAAAACGCCTCCGTATATGCTTCTATTTTAAAGTCTTCTTGTGGAATCATTACTATTTTATTTATTGCTCCACTTCCTATACTACTACTTCCTTTTTCATAAGAAAGATAGTAAGGAGTTTCAATATATCCAACTACTGTATATTCTGTATTTTTTAAGCTATCACTAATGTTTTTATCAGTTCCTGATTTTAATTTTATTTTAGTACCTAAAGGTATTTTTAATTTCTCTATTTTATTTCTTTCTATTACACATTCTCCAGATTTTTGTGGCAATCTTCCTTCTACAAGTTTTACTCTATTTATGTAATCATCATTATTATTTTCCATATTATTCAATTCTAATGAGTGCACTTTTAAAACTTGTTGATTAGATTTATACTCCGTTAAAACATCCATAGAGTATGTCGGAAAAATACCTTTAACCCCTTTAATCTTTTTTATTTCAGATATATCATCATCAGTAAGCCCTAATGTAGATATAAGTTTTATATCCATAAGATTATAATCATCATAGTATTTATCCGATGTATTTTTCATAACTATTGGTGAAACTTTTATTCCTGAAAAAAACGCGACACCCAAGGCTACTATAAATAATATGGATAAAAATCTACCTTTAGATTTTCTTATGTCCATTATAATATCTTTATTTAAAATACTTTTCATTACTACCACTCAATCCTTTCTACTTCAACCGGATTTTCATTAATAGTAACATTTTCTATCTTACCATTTTTAACTTTTATTACTTTATCACCCATAGGAGTTAAAGCTAAGTTATGAGTGATTATTATAACTGTCATACCCATTTTTCTGCAAGTATCTTGTAGCAATTTAAGAATTGATTTTCCTGTATTATAGTCTAATGCTCCTGTTGGTTCATCACATAATAATAATTTGGGATTTTTAGCAAGAGCTCTTGCTATTGCTACTCTTTGCTGCTCTCCTCCAGACAATTGAGCTGGGAAATTTCCTTTTCTATTTTCTAGCCCAACAGCTTTCATGATTTTATCTATATCAAGTGGATCTTTGCAAATCTGTGTTGCTAGTTCAACATTTTCACGTGCAGTTAAATTTTGAACTAAATTATAAAATTGAAAAACAAATCCTATATCAAATCTTCTATATGTTATTAAATCTTTATTTGAAAAATTATTTATTTTTTTATTATCTACTATTACTTCTCCACTACTAGAACTATCCATTCCACCTAAAATATTTAAGATTGTACTTTTACCAGCACCACTAGCACCTGCAACTACTACAAACTCACCTTTATCTATAGAAAAGTCTACTCCACTTAATGCACTTATTTCAATCTCTCCCATTTTATATATCTTCTTAACATTTTTAAATTCGATAAATTTGCTCACTTGTTCCCCTCTATTCTTATTTAAATTTAATTTAGTATATTATATCATAACTAAATCATTCTATTTCTTTTCTAATTATTTTATTAGAAAAACATTAAAGGAGATAATTAAAACTTCACATAGGTCTATATATTAGCATATACTATTTACATTTTGACAATTTGAATATTTTTATAGTTCATAGTATATACATATATTAAATAGTCTACTATCATTATTTAAACGTATCGGAAAACACTATAGAAATATACATAGAACATCATTAAATTATTAGATATTATTTTATTTATACCTTTATCAATCATTTCTTTAATCATACCTTAAAACCCAAAGCTATTATACATAAATAAAAAATAGACTCATGACTAAACCGTTAAAAATAGCCATCTATTGATACTTTTTAAAATCAACCTTTGCTATTAAATATCATATCCTTTTATATGAATAATTTATCTATACTTCTATATAATAAAGCATATAGGAGGATTATCGTATGAAAAGGAAATTTATCTATTTAATATTACCAGCGTTAATAATATGTATTGGAATATATAATTTATTTAGCTCAAATAACATATCATCTGCATTTAGTGACACTCAAAATAAATTACCTTTAAATGAGGTATATTTCAATAAGTGGAAAGGTAAGTCATGGATAACTTTAGGTGATAGTATAACAAAGGCTAATGGATATCAGCATAAACTTAAGGATATCTTAGGATTTTCAAAAATTGATAATATTGGTGAAAATGGACACACAATGGCATACCAACCTAAAAATAAGTCAACATATACAGTTGGAAAATTAGTTAATTATAAAGAATATGATTTGGCTACAATTTTTATTGGAACTAATGACTTTAGATATAATAAAAAACTAGGAAAAATCAAAGAAAGCGGAAGTAGTGGGTTTGATAAAACTACATTTACAGGTGCATATCAACTATTAATAGAGACTATTTTATCATCAAATCCTTATATAGATTTAGTTTTGATTACTCCGCCTCAAAGAATTCATGATGGATATGATATTAGCTTTACCAATGAAGCCGGAAGTAAACTGATAGATTATGTATCTGTTATAAAAACATTAGGCGAGATGTATTCACTTCCTGTCTTAGATTTATATTCTGAAGGTGGTATAACAAAAGAAAATATGAATACATTTACAAGAGATGGGCTTCATCCAAATGAGGTTGGATATGAACGGATATCAGAAAAAATGTATAGATTTTTATTAGATATATAAAAAAAGAGAGAATATTAAATATTCTCTCTTTGTTCTTTGATTACATCTATCATTGTTTTAAAGTCCGTTGTATTATACATAAACATAACCATATCCGCATCACTATTTCTTATAATATTATCAATAGATAAATCAATACTTTCAATATATCGAGGATCTACTAGTTGTACTTCTGAAAATATATCAGCAAATAACCATGATGTAGGAGCTTGATATGAATCTCTTATGATAAGTAATTTTTTATCAGATAAAGCATCTTCATTTCTAATTTTTAAGATAGAACAAGCATTACCAAACATATATGTACCACCGTATAAAATTTCTTCTTCATTTCTACGAGTACCTATAACATCTTCTTCCTTGCATTTAGTTTCTGTTTTTCCATCAAATTTATAATATTCATAATTAGGTCTATTTTTTAGATGAACGTATGGAATAGTTTCATCTTCTTTTACTAAATTATTTAAATTTTTATTATAACTTCCTAGAAAATATCCTTTATCAAACATAGTCTGAGTATAGTTATCCCAAGAAATATTATTTACTATATTCATATCTTCAATGATAGATTTAAAACCTTCGTAAGCTCCTATTCCATTCCAATGATGATCTGTTTTAAAATATAAATTTTCTCGTTGAGACTCATTAAACTCTTTTAAGAAATGCTCATCTACATCTATACAATTTATATTTTCTAAATCTAAATAACGTTTAAAATTATTTTTATTATCAATAGCATTTTCTAGTCCATCAGTATACTTAGGATATAAATGTGTTAACATACTTTCTTTGTGTGGTATAGAAACATAATAAACTTTTTTATTTGAATTTACTGCTATCTTAGATAATTCATTTATTTCATTTGCAGCATCTTTCAATTCTTTTTCAGACATTTTTTTTGATGGTGTTGGCATTATCCAGTTATCATCTAGTAAGTAATAATTTTTAACTTTATCTTTACCAAGAAGTATTTCTGCCTTAGAGTATAATTCTGATAACTCTTCTCTAAATGGAAATTGATCAGAAAAATAGTTTTCAAATTTACCTGTATATTCTCCTGATTTAACATCTTTTAAAGTTGGCATTTGAGCCAATGTTCTATTTTCAGATGCACTATATTCTTTATCTTTAATTATTACAGAGATAAAGAAAGTTCCCATTATTATAGTTATAAAAGGAAGTGCTATCCATTTTGCTTTTTTATTATTCAATTTAACGCCCTCCCCTAGAATCTGAAATATAAAAATGGATTATATGTAGAATTTATCAATATTACAACTACCACAAACATTAATGACATTAAACAAGTTGAGTAAAGTCCATATATAAGATTACTTCCCACTAGTTTTTTATTTTTTGATCTCAATATCGATTTCAGTTTAGGTATAACAGGTGTTGCAAATATTATACTTAAAAATACAATATATCCAGAATCACTTATATAACGAACAAATGAATTATTATATACTGGATTTGAACCAATTCCAAATAAAATTTGTATAAATTCAGATGCTTGTACCATATTTTCTGCTCTAAAAAATACCCATCCAATCATTACTATTAGTAATAAGTATATATGTCTGAATACCTGTGGTAGCTTTTTTAGTAACTTATCTAAAAAAGCTTTTTCTATACCAATTAATACTCCATAATATAGTCCCCATGCCATAAATGTCCAATTAGCTCCATGCCATATTCCGGTTAAAGACCATACTATAAATAGATTTCTATATTGCTTAATTGGACAAACTCTATTTCCACCCAAAGGAATATATACATAATCTCTAAACCAACTACCTAAGGATATATGCCATCTTCTCCAAAATTCAGATACAGATTGCGATATATATGGATAATTAAAGTTTTCAAGAAACTCAAATCCAAACATTTTGCCTAAACCTATTGCCATATCACTATACCCGCTAAAATCAAAATATATTTGAAGTGTGTAACATATTATCCCTAACCAAGCTTCAAGTGTAGATAAATTCGATGACTGTACTGCAAAGATTCCATCAGATATTAGACCTAATTGATTTGAGAATATAACTTTTTTACCAAGCCCTATTATGAATCTGTCAACGCCAGATGCAAATTTATTTATAGAGTGCTTTCTACTGCTTATTTGATCAGCTACTGTTTGATACCTAACAATAGGCCCCGCTACAAGTTGAGGAAATAAACTTATATATAGTGCTAAGTCAAATATATTTCTTTGAACTTTTCCATCTTTTCTGTACACATCAATTATATAGCTTATAATCTGGAAGGTGAAAAAAGATATACCTAAAGGTAGATTTATAACCGGAATACTTATCTTAACATTAAGTAAAGTGTTCAAATTATCTACAAAAAAGTTACTATATTTAAATATAACTAATATTGAAATATTAAAAATTATAGATAGTGTTAACCATAATTTATTTTTTTTCTTATCACTTGAAGATACTTTAAGCCCAAATATATAATTGACCCCTATAGATCCAAGCATTAAGAATATATACGTTGGTTCTCCCCAAGCATAAAAAAACAGACTTGCAAGTAATAACACGAAGTTTTTAAGTCTATCATTAACTAAATAATAAAATATAAAAACTATCGGTAAAAACAAGAATAAAAATACTAAACTGCTAAAAACCATATTGTCATATCAATTTAAATTTATTAAATTGATATACTCACCCCTTTCAATTTACATATACTAATCCATTTAGTTTTACAATTTTTTATTTCACCTTTAAATATTCATACCCCCTAAAATATAACATACTTTATTTTTTTCACCAATACGTTTGGCCCAACTGATTATTTTATAGACCCAACTGTCATAAATCTACCTTAAAATTATATAAATTCTACTCTATGATTTGAATTGTATTAATTTATGTTCATAAAAAATCACACATTAGTTTTTAATGTTAAAGTAATCTAATTATTACGATGCATAAAATTTAAAACTTTCAGAATGTGATAACCTTAGAGATTTTGATGAAAAATAAAATAATCATCTTAAAGTAACGTATGAATTTAAAATACCAAGCTGCTCTCAATTATCAAGGTTAAATGCGTCTAAATCTGTAAACTATTTTAAAAAAATATATTGTTATTTTGTATTATTTGACTTCAACTTTTCATATTTACATTATTATATATAATTCATACTCATTCATTTATAATTGTTCTTCTAATTTATAACTATAACCTTATTATTGTTGTAATATTTTTTATTTATACTTCCATTATTATAGTAAACACACTTGGTCTTCTTTTTGTTTTATCATATAGAAGATGTTCTACTGATTTTCTTACATGAACTTTTAGTACTTGCCACTCTAAAATTTGTTTTTCTAAACATTCCTCTATTTCATTTTTAGCCACTTCTTTTATTTTATTTATTAAATCTTCTGATTCTCTTGCATATATAAAACCTCTAGTTATTATATCTGGACCAGAAACTATACTATAATCTTGTCTATTTATAGCTACAACAATAGTAACCATACCATCTCTTGCTAAATCTCTTCTATCTCTTAATACAATATTTCCTACATCTCCAACTCCAAGACCATCTACAAATACTACACCTGTATGAACTTTTTTAGCTTTATTTGCACCTTCTTTTGAAATTTCAAGTACTTGACCTGTTTCTAATGTAAATACATTCGATGGCTTCATTCCTAGCTTTATAGCTAAATCACTATGGTGTTTTAAATGTCTATATTCTCCATGAACGGGCATAAAGTATTTTGGTTTAACTAGTGTATGAATTAATTTTAACTCTTCTTGATAAGCATGTCCTGATACATGTATTTCTTCTAAATCTTCATAGATCACCTCTACACCTTTTCTAAATAATTGATTTATAACTCTAGATACTAATTTGTCATTTCCAGGTATGGGAGATGCTGATATAATAAATAAATCATCTTTTTCTATTAATATTTTTCTATGAGACCCATATGCTATTCTAGAAAGTCCAGCCATAGGCTCTCCTTGACTCCCCGTTGTTATTATAGTTATATTCTCATGTGGATAATTATTAATATCATCTATATCTATTATATTTTCTGGTGGTATATGAAGATATCCTAAATCTATAGCAACTTGAGATATATTTTCCATACTTCTTCCACTAAAAGCTACTTTTCTATTATGTGTAACTGAAGCATTTGCAATTTGTTGCATTCTATGAATATTTGATGCAAAAGTAGCGACTATAACTCTACCTTTTGCATTTGAGAATAATCTAGTCAAAGCTTCACCTATAGTTTTTTCTGATAGCGAATGACCTTTTCTTTCAACATTAGTACTATCTGCCATTAACAATAATACTCCTTTTTTACCTAAAGTAGCCATTCTACTTAAATCAGTAACTCTTCCATCTATTGGTGTATAATCTATCTTAAAATCTCCTGTATGTAATATAACGCCTATTGGAGTATGTATAGCTAAGGCACATGCATCTGCAATACTATGAGTTACTTTTATAAATTCAATTTTTAAGTTTTCTAATTTAATTTTTTCTCCTGATTTTACAGATTTTAAATCACATATCTCTAGCATATTATGTTCTTTTAATTTATTTTCTACTAGACCTAATGTAAGTTTAGTTCCATATACAGGCATATTTATTTGCTTTAAAATATATGGAATTGCACCTATATGATCTTCATGTCCATGTGTTAAAAACAATCCTTTTATTTTATCTTTTTTATCTAATAAATATTTTACATCAGGTATTACTAAATCTACTCCATACATATCTTCATCTGGAAATGATATTCCACAATCAATTACTATAATTTCATTATCATATTCTATACCCGTAATATTTTTCCCTATTTCTCCAAGACCTCCTAGAGGAATTATCCTTAGCTTACTATTTTCCATATAAATACTTCTCCTTTATAATTATTTAATTTATATAAACTATTATCATATTTCAAATTTAAATATATCTTTGTTTTCAATTTTATTTTTAACTAGTCATTATTAGTTTTCTCTAAATACGTATAATAATTCCATTTTTAATATAATCTTTTGAGAAATTTATATAAAAAAAGCTATAGATACTCTAATTGAGCAATCTATAGCTTTTGTGTTATGCTTGTATTATTTTACAAGAGCTTCGTATTCCGCTTTAGTTTTAGGAGCTTTTAACTCTCCTTTTTTGAATTTAGCGGCTTGTTCGTTTACGAAATCTATTATATCTTGAGGTACTAAGTTTTTAGTAGTTTCAGGTATTCCCACTGCATTTTCATCAAGTCCGTACACAGTAGTAGCTCCACCTTTGAATTTACCTTCTTTTAAACCTTTAGCTAATTCAAATACACCTACATCAACTCTTTTTATAGCTGAAGATAATACATTCTTTGGTGCTAAATCACTTTGATCTCTATCAACACCTATAGCAAATTTATTATTTTCTTTAGCTGCTTCTATTGCACCTGTTCCAACATCTCCACCTGCTATAAATAATATATCTGCATCTTTTGAATACATTTGATTAGCTATTGCTTTACCCTTTGCTTGATCTGTAAATGAGTTAGCATATTGTGTTTGTATTTCTATACTTGGGTTAACAGCTTTTACTCCTGCCATAAATCCATATTGGAAAGTTTCTATAACTGGTAATTCCATACCACCTATAAACCCTACATTATTAGTTTTTGTCATCTTTCCTGCTACTAATCCTACTAAGTAGGCAGATTGTTCAGCATTAAATTGTATAGTTTCTACATTTTTAGGTATATTTTCATAAGTCTCATCTACTAATGCAAATTTTTGTTCCGGATATAATTTAGCGCCCTCTTCTATAGCTCCCGATAACTTCATTCCAACTCCTAGTATTAAATCTACTTCTTCATCTGCTAAAGTCTCTATATTACTAGCATAATCAGAATCTTGTTTAGACTCTAAATATTTTACTTTTATTCCTAATTCTTTTTCAGCTTTTTTAAGACCTTCCCACGCACTTTGGTTAAATGATTGGTCGTTTACACCAGCCACGTCTGTTATCATACCTATAGTTATTTGTGAATCATCTTTTTCTTTAGTTTTTCCCGAACATCCAACTAACATAGATGCTGATAATATTGTTGTCATTGCTAGTGCTGCTATTTTTTTAAGTTTCATGCTTTAACCTCCTGATATTTTTCTAAAAAAAATCCTTTTATCATCATGATAAAAGGATAGTTAGCTTTTTTCTATGTTTTAACTATTCAAATATCTTTTTAGTCTCTCTGGACCAAATTAAAGTTTATTTTTGTAATTTATTTATAAATTTTCCTTAAGTATTATCACATTTTATATAGTATTTGTCAATATATTTTTACTTTTATATCAATTATTATTTTAATTTTTATTAAAATACAATGCATTAGCAACATGTATCATAACACCAATCGACAAACATTCCTCATCAATATTAAATTTTGATGTATGCAATGGTTCTATTATACCTTTTTCTTTGTTCCCGCATCCTAAGTTAAAGAACACACCTTCACACTCTCTAGTATAGAAAGAAAAATCCTCGCCCCCTAAAGATGGTTTTTCCTTCATACTAAACTTATCTTTTCCTAGTAATTCTTCAGTATTTTTCTTTACTATATCCACTAAAAATTTATTGTTTATAACAGCTGGGTATCCATATTCATCTAAGTCTAATTCTCCACTACATCCAAAAGCTAATGAAACATTTTCTATTATTGTTTTTATTCTATTTAGCATAAAATCTCTAGTTTCTTGATTTAATGTTCTTAATGTTGCTTTCATATTTATCTCATCACATATAATATTTTGTGCTTCTCCCCCACATATCTGTCCTATTGTCAATACTGCCGAATTAAGTGGAGATAAATTTCTACTTATTATACTTTGTAATGCTGTTACTACATGCGCTGCTGCTAATAAAGCATCAGCTCCATTTTCTGGATATGCTCCATGCGCTTTCTTTCCCTTTATAGAAATCTTTAATGTATCAGTGCTTGCATTTAATGTATTATATTTGGTTTCTATAGTTCCTGTATCCACAGTTGGCATTACATGAAGACCAAATATATAATCTACTTTTGGATTATCTAGACATTTATCTTTTATCAGAAATCTAGCCCCACCTACAGTTTCTTCTGCAGGTTGAAATAAAAATTTAACATTAATATTTAGTTTATCTTTTATTGAATAAAGTACTTTACATGCACCTAGTAGTATTGATGTATGAGCATCATGACCACACGCATGCATTACTCCTTCATTTATTGATTTGTATAAGGAATCTACTTGCTCTTTTATTGGAAGTGCATCTATATCTGCTCTTATTGCTATTGTTTGGTTTGAATTTTCATTAATTATATATGCCATTATTCCACTGTGATCTTTAAAATCTATATAATCTATTCCTATTTCTTTTAGGTATTTTATTATTTTTTTCTTAGTTTCATATTCTTTTTCTGACAATTCTGGTGTCTTATGAAGATCTCTTCTTATATTAACAAGCCAGGGTTTTATATTTTTACAGTCTTTAATTAACTTCTCTTTATCCATACCAATTTCTCCTCATATTATTTTAATTAAAAGTATTATAATATTTATGCTTAGTTAGTTTTTATATTACAATTTATGCAATAAAAGGAACTTTTCAAAATAAAACAAAAATTTATAAAATTTAGTTAAATGTCTCATTTCAGTCCACGATATTCCTATTTTAGTCCAATATTATTATTTTAGAAAAAATAAATGATAATATCATAGTCAAAAGGGAGTTTTAAAAATTTTTGGGGTTATATGGAGGAACAGTTATGAAAAACAGAGTTTTAAAAAAATCAATTAATGCATTTTGTGTCGTAGGTTTATGTGCTATTATGGGAGGCACATCTTATGCATGGGATGGTAAAAAAGATGGTACAGGAACACATGCATTAATAGCAGAACAGGGGTTAACTATGCTAAATAATGATTTAAGTAAAAATGAATCACCAATAGTTAAACAAAATATAGAAATATTAAATAAATATATTAAGGATTTAAAAGTAGGATCAACTTATCCTGATTATGATTCAAACGCATATGATTTGTATCAAGATCATTTCTTTGATCCTGATACAGGTAATAACTTTACACTAGATAATAAGTGGTATGTAGCATCACCTATATATGATACAGCTGAAACTCAAGTAAGAAAATTTACAATTCTAGCACAAAATGAGTGGGAGAAAGGTAATTACCAAGAGGCTACATTTTTATTAGGTCAAGGGCTACACTATTTAGGCGATTTAAATACTCCTTATCATGCGTCTAATGTAACTGCTGTAGATAGTCCAGGTCATGTTAAGTATGAAACATTTGTGGAAGAAAGAAAAGAAAATTATGCATTAAACACAACTGGAACAGATACTACTTCAGGCGTATATAAAGAAGCATCTAAAAATAAAAATTATGATGAATGGATGACTCAAAACTCAATTTTATACGCTAAAAAAGCTAAAGATTTATATTATAGCCATTCAACTATGAATCATAGTTGGGAAGATTGGGGTTACTCAGGAAGAGAAGCTGTAAAAAATTCACAAGTGTGTACAGCAGGTTTCTTATATAGATTTATGGATGAGGTATCTAAAGATAAATCTACGGATTTAAATAGCAATATGGCTAGTGAATTTAATTTAGTATTAAAAACTGCTGACAATAAATATGCAGGAACAAATGATAATGTGTATTTTGGATTTGAAACAAAAGATGGAATAAAAAATGAATGGATATTAGATAATGCAGGTGATGATTTTGAAAGAAATCAAGTAGATAACTATTTATTAAAAACAAAAGATAATTTGAAATTTGATACCAATAATATAACTACGTTTTGGATTAGAAAAGATAATATGACTGTTGAAAGCGATGATTGGGAGCTAAGTAATTTAAAATTAATAGCAAATGGAAAGGTAATACTTCAAAAAGATATAAATAAAGTATTATCAGGAAATGAAACTTACTATATAGGTAAATAAACAATAAAGGGGATGTATATTTTGAGACAACCCCTTTTATATAACTACTATTATCTTTTTTACTTAACAAACTTATTAACAAAATTTATCATCATAGGTTTAAATATTCCACTGTAGTCAACTATTTGAGCTACCTGGTTTTTATTTTCTGTTTGTGAGTTGAAGTTTGCTATTTTAAAAGTAATATAACTATCTACTTCATTAATTAAGTACCCTACATCTTTAGTATTAGATATTTCTAAATCACCCATATCTAAGTCTAATTCTTCTACTATTTCTTTATTTCCACATAAAATGCCTTTTGAATATGTACTTATATCTGTAGCAAATACTATATACTTAGCTTTAGCATCTTTATCATCAGATTTTATAAATAAGCGGTCTGTTAAATTACTTTTCACCATATTAACAGGTATTAAACTTTCATCCACTGCCTCATCTAAGTTTTCTTTTATAGTATTTATAAAACCTTCCATATCAAACTTATCTGATTCTACTTTTAATATATTTAATGTTTCTATATTTTCTTTAGGTATGTAGTTTGATACATTTTGAAAAACATGATATATATCTTTTATTTCATATCCTTTATTTATGTAATTTTCTTTTATTTCATACTCTTCATCAAATTCTTTAATTAATTTAGGTAGTTCAGTTTTTGTATTTGCGTCCTTTATACTAGTTACAAATGGTATTATTTTATTAGGTTTCATTAAAAACATTTCTAATGGCTTTATCGTTGCATTTGCTTCTTTTATATCACTCTCTTCAAATGCTACTTCTATACCATCTTCTAAAAATGCTACTTCAACTTCCATTTCATACTCTTGCTCATCTATTACATTTGTTCCCACTGGATACATTACTATTAATTTACTTTTATCAAAAACGTAACCAAATGAATAGTCTATCTCTAATTGTTTATTCATATTATTTCTCCTTTGTTTTAATTATGTAATTATATTATCATAGTTTTACCTAATCATTCTAATCTTTTTTACAAGTTAGCAATCTATTAATTTTACAACCTCGCCTATTAAATACGCCTGATTTTTTTATAAATATTGATACTAATATAACTACTCCAAATAAACCTGATATTGGATATATTAGGTTAACTAACATCGCAAAAGGTAATCTTCCTCCTATAAATCCTGCTACAGTACATAAAATGGCTATTATTGCAAATTTAGATGTTTTTTCTTTAGCAAAGCTACTACATACACTCCAAAGTAGTGGAACTGCCGTAGTATAAATTCCAGCTATAAGCATTAAAGAAAACATAACTCCAACTATTGGCCCTATTTTATCTGCCATATATAATGTTGGTATTTCTGTCATATATATATTTTGTATATCTGACATTATTCCTAAATTTAAAGTTATAGCCGCAATCATAAATGCTATACCACCTAAAATTCCACCCCATATGCAATTTTTCCTATTTCTAGCTGTAGTGCCTACTCCTACTAAAAATGGTGTTGCTATAATTAAATTTAGACCACTATAAATAATACCTGTTATAGCCCAGCTATCAATTGCTTTAGTAACGTTTATTGTAGATATTATTTCATTTACAGCAAGAAATGATTCATAATTTCTTGCAATTGTAACAACACCTACACCAACTGATATTATTATAATCATAGGCCCTATATTGCCCAATATATCTATTAGTTTATTCATCCCCATTAGTACTGATCCAAGAGCTAATAGTGCAAGGATCAATGATCCTATATTTTTATCTATTCCGTAGTACTGATTAATAGATGCACCTGCACCAGATATCATAACTACAAAACTTAAAAAGAAAAATATAGGCATAAAAAGTTTAAAAAAACCTCCTATCAAGTTGCCACATAAATATGTAAAAATATCATTACTTGATCTTAATTTTGCACTCTTTCCTATTTCTAACAAACTAGCCCCACAATAAGCTAAAACTACCATACATATTATATTTGATAGTATACTTATCATTCCATGTGCTGAAAAAAACTGCATAATTTCTTGTCCTGTTGCAAATCCCGAGCCTATACAAACAGATATATAGGTTCCTGCAAATCTCATAATTTCTTTGAAGTTACTCCCCCTACTCATCTAAAGTCCCTCCTATAATAATAGTTTTCCCCTTTATTTATCTATATGCTTGTTCAATATTATTAATATCATTTTATTTAAAAATAAAAACTCTACTTCAAATAAGTTAATTTTATTTAAAGTAGAGCACTATATTTATTATTTATATTATTTAATTTGATACTGCTTTATAAGCATATTTTTGTATATTTGCTACTTTAGATATAATAATCATTGTTATAAATTCTGTTACAAACATACTGACCCATATACCATTGGCCCCAAATATTTTAGATAAAACAATTAGTATAATAGGAAGAACTAATATTGAACGTAGAGCTCCTATTAAATTTGAATACTTAGTAAATTCTATCGCTTGATAGTATACTGTTGTGGTTAAATTCTTTCCTATTAAAAAATATGCTAAATTCGTCATGTTAAGCGCTATATAAGCCATATCAATTATTACCTTATCTGATGTAAATATTCCTATTATAGGCTTTCCAAAGAATAAACATGTAAGGAAAAATCCAGTAGAAATTATCATACTAGTTTTAACAGCTAACCCATATACATTTATTATTTTATCTGCATCTTTAGCTCCAAAATTATAACTCATAAGAGGCTGTGCACCTAAAGTTACCCCTAATAATACTAAGTATATATTAGTAGTAATATAGTTTACTACTGCATAAGCTGAAAGTCCCATTTCTCCAATTACAAAAGTTATAGCAATATTATGAATAAGTATCATTACTGAAAAAGCTGCTTCTGCAATAAATGATGGGAAACCAACTTTTATAGCTTCCATTATAATTTCTTTTTCCATTTTAGATTTTCCAAATGTAAGCTTACCCCTTTTTCCTATAAAATGAGGTACTATTATTAAAACTGTTACTATTTGGCCTAAGCCCGTAGCTACTGCTGCACTTTTTATACCTAATCCTAATTTAAATATAAATATATAGTTTAATGCTATGTTACATATAGTACCTACTATAGTAGATATCATTGCAAGATTTGGTCTACTATCATTTCTTACAAAACTTCCAAGTGCAATTCCTAATAAATTTGGTATACAAAACATTGCATAGTATCTTAAATATTCTGCAGATAAATCTTGAAGATTTTCTGTAGCCCCCATTAATTTAACTATTGGAGATGCAAAAATAACACATACAACGCTAAGTGTTAAACTTATAATAACTAAAAACTTCATTACCTGTCTAAATACACTTATAGCTCTTTCATCATTTTTTGCTCCAAAGTTTTTTGAAACTAAAGCTCCACCACCAACTGCTACCATAGTAGCAAGACCAAAAAATATTATAGTAAGTGGCATAACTATATTTACAGCTGCAAGAGCTAAATCCCCAACACCTCTTCCTAAAAATACTCCATCTAATACTGTATTAAATGAAGCTATACACATAGCTAAAGCTGATGGTATAGCATATTTTAAAAATTCTTTTGACATATACTACAACCTCCTAAAAAATTATTTACTTTTTAGATTGTAAAGTGTACAGTTAGTGGAGTGTCAATATTTTTTTATTATTTTTTTAATATTTCTATTTGTACTAAAGTTTTTTCCTTTGTATCCTTATCTATCCTTGGCATTATCCACCTTTCATTAAAGTCTCCAACTACCTCTATATTATTTTCTTTTATGTATTTAACTATTTTTTTATAGTATTTTATATAATTTTTATAGTTGTCATCAAATAATATAGTTATATACTCTCCCTCCAGTAAAACACCTTCTCTTTTATACTTTTCTCTTTGAGAAAAACTTTTGATTCCTGTATATACTAACTTGCCCTCACTAACTAATTTATCATAAGATGCACTTGCTCCAAGTTGAGGATATGTTTCATTGTACTTATTTTCAATATCGATAATAACCTTTCTTAAATGCATCTCGAATTCTTCTAATTCACTAGCTATACAATCGTACTTTATAAATTTACGTTCTTTATTATATTTTATAATCACTGTATTCATTTGGGCGTCTATTGTTTCTTCTATATTTGCTTCTAATTCATCTAAATATGATTTAACATCTGATAACTCTTTAATTTTTTTCTCTAATAAGCTACTCTGTCTTTTTAATGTATTTAACATAGACTCTACGGTTCCATCAGAGTTTATAAGTTTTTTTATTTCTTCTAAAGACATTCCTATTAATTTGCAATATTTTATTATATCTATATGCATAAATTGCTCTATTGAATAATATCTGTAATTATTTTCTTTATTTATATATGCAGGTTTCAATATCCCTATTTGGTCATAATACCTAAGTGTCTTTATAGGTAAATTAGAAAGCTTAGATATCTCTCCTATTGTAAAGTATGTTCTCATTTTACCACCTTCTTAAAAATTATTATATTTAATAATACACTAATGATACATTACTTTTTTCTAAAACTATATAATTATTATAATTTTTAATATATAAAAAAGTACTAAGTATTACCTTAGTACTTTTTTTATAATTATGCTAATTGAGATTTAGCATCTTTATTATATTGTTCTAAATCTAAATCTTTCTCACTATTTGCTATAACTAAAGTACAAACATTATCGCCCATAACGTTGACTGTAGTTCTAAACATATCTATAATTCTCTCAACTCCCATTATAAGACCTATACCTTCAAGTGGAAGTCCTACTGACTGAAGAACCATCGATAACATTATCATACCTACACCAGGAACTCCCGCTGTTCCTATAGATGCTAATGTTGCAGTAAGCACAATTGTCATCATATCATTTAATCCTAAATTTACTCCATATATTTGTGCTATAAATAATGCTGCTATTCCTTGCATTATAGCAGTACCGTCCATATTTATAGTTGCACCCATCGGTATTGTAAATGATCTTGTTGCTTTCCCAACACCTAATTCTTCCATTATCTCTAAGCTTACTGGTACTGAAGCATTACTTGACGCAGTAGAAAAAGTTACTGCTGCTACTTGTGTAAACTTTTTTAAAAAAGGCTTTATTTTTTGCTTTGTAAATATTTTGAATAATCCACCATAGACTACACTTACATGTATTAATAGTCCTAGTAATACAACAGCTACATACTTTAATAATGCAAATACTGCATCCGTTCCAACTGTTGCAAATGTATTAGCAACTAATGCAAATACTCCATATGGAGCAAATAACATTATTATATTTACCATTTTCATACAAACTTCATTTGCACTTTCAAATAATACTTTAATAGGTTCTGCCTTTTTACCAACAACATTTATAGCTACCCCTATAAGTAATGCAAAGAATATAACTTGTAACATATCTCCATTTGCTAATGATTGTATTGGATTACTTGGTATAATATTTAATATTATTTCAACTAACGATTTTGATTCTCCTATTGCAACATCTCCTGAAACTAAGTTACTCATGTCAAGACCTAAACCTGGTTTTAATACACTACCTAAGAATAATGATACTATTATTGCTATCGCAGTAGTTCCTAGATAAAATAACATAGTTTTTCCACCTATTCTACCTAACTTATTAACATCTCCCATAGAAGCCGAACCGCAAATTAATGAAACAAATACTAATGGAACAACCATCATTTTTATAGCAGAAGTAAATCCATTTCCAAAAATCTTAAATACTACTCCTAAAATTACTGTATCTTTTATATAACTCGATGGCATCTGCTTTAATAGTAATCCAAATAAGAATCCTAGCAGAAGACCTAGTAAAATTTTACTCGTCAACGTGATCTTTTTTTTCATAATCATTCTCCTCTCTTCGAACTTTTTTCATTTTATATATTATATTATACACTACTACCTTTATTTTTTCATTAAAAAAATAAAGTCCGTCTATGTTTTAGGTGTCGAATTTTTAATTTTGTAAAGTTATCAGTGTCTTTAGTTTAATTAAATTAGTATTTTGATATTTAACCAACTTTCATTAAATAATATCTTCGAAAATTCATTAATTATATATAAATAAGGAGTGTAAGTTAGATTTCTTAATATTTTCCAACTTATACTCCTTTTATTTTCTTATTTATATTATAATTAAAACGGCAATTCTTCTTCTATTGAGTTAATATCCACTCCTACATTTTCAAATAATTTGCTACCATCATACTGCTTACTTTCTTCCTTTATATCATTGATTTTATCCCTTGTTTCGATATATTTAAAGCTGTTTACATAAATCTTAGTTATAACTCTACTCTCATCATCTGCTGTCTTATACCTATCTACTACAACACTTCCTTGTATTAATGTAAATGCTCCTTTTTTTAATCTAGGAGCAAAAGCTTGAGCTCTATTACCCCATGCCTCTATATTTATAAAATCTGTTCCTCTATTACCATATTTATCTTTATAATCTCTATCTACTGCTAATGTAAATCTCGCTCTCGCAACTTGAGAATCTCCTACAAAATCTATATCTGCATCCCTAGTAAGTCGTCCTGCTAAAATAACATTATTCATAAATATCATCCTCTTTAATTTATTTTATTTAAATTATGAACAATGATTTCATCTATAATACACATTTTCCAAAATTTAGATTTTTTATAGTAAATTTCAAAAAAAGAATGCAAATTTACATTCTTTTTTCTAAGTTATCTTTAATTATATTAGTTTTCCATTATCTTTCTCATATTAAATATTCTAAATGATTTTTTATTTAATTCTATATTAAAATTATCATCTTCTTTAAATATGCTTTCTACATATTTTTTAACACCATAGTTTATATCTATTTCTTCCAAAATATCTCCATCTAAATTTATATTTATGTCTTGAATATAATCTTTTCTATTTACTAAAACTAAAATTCTTTCATTATCTTCAGTAAATCTTATAAACCCAAATACATCATCATTTTTAGTATCTATAAACTTAGTACCTCCATGAACTAATGGCTTTAATTTTTTTCTTGTTGATATTATATTTTTGTAGAATTCTATCATATCCTCATCTTCATTGTTCCAAGGATACGTTCTTCTATTATCTGGATCTTTTTTACCTATAAGGCCTGCTTCATCTCCGTAGTAAATGTATGGAACTCCTTCAAATGTCATTTGTATAGAAACAGCTAGTTTAACCATATCATTATCTTCATTTAATTCAGTTTTTATTCTAGTAACATCATGGCTACCTATTAGGTTTAGATTTGATTTAAAAGCTTCCTTAGGATAATTCTCTTTAATCCCCATAAACTTATTTCTAAGATCTTTAGATGTTATTTCTCCTTTTAAAAATGAAATTACATTGCTTCTAAAAGGATATCCCATAACTGAATCTAACTGATTTCCAAGAAGATAGCTTCTTCTTTCATCATAGCTTACTTTATTAGATGCATCTTCCCAGACTTCACCTGCTAAGATGGCCTCATTATCTATATCTTTCAATTCTTCTTTTAACAATTTTATAAAGTTAGTTGGAAGTTCATCAGCTACATCTAATCTCCAACCTTTTGCACCTTTACTTGTCCATTTTCTAATTATACTATCTTTACTTTTTATAATATAATCTATATATCCCGGATCTAATTCATTAACATTTGGTAATGTTTTTACCCCCCACCAACATTTATATTCTAGAGGGAAGTTTTTAAAGTTATACCAAGAATTATATTTAGATTCTTGTGACTGAAAAGCTCCTACTTCATCATATGTTCCATACTTATTAAAATATTTACTATCTGCACCAGTATGGCTAAATACTCCATCTAATACTATATTTATACCTTTTTTTTCTGCTTTTTTTATTAAATCTTCAAATATTTCTTCATCTCCAAACATCGGATCTATATTTTCATAGTTTCCTGTATCGTATTTGTGATTACTTGAAGATTCAAATATTGGACTTAAGTATATAATACTTACACCTAGCTTTTTTAAATATGTAAGTTTATCTATTATACCTTTTAAATTTCCACCATGAAAATCCCATCTTATTACTTCGCCTTCCTTATTCTTTATATACATAGGCGTATCACGCCAAGTTCCATATATAAAGCTATTTTCTTTAGGATTACTAGGCTTTTTGGTTTTATTACCATTATTAAATCTATCTACAAATATTTGATACACTATACCTTCTTTATACCAAGCAGGAACTTCATATTCTTCATACACTGTTACTTGATATTTATTTATATCGTAATAAGAGTATTCACAAGCCTGCCCATCTTCCCTACTCTTTCCATAGAACAATTTTTGATTATTATTTAGTTCTATTTCAAAATAATAAAAGTAAATACCAGCTTCTTCAAACGGACTACATTCTCCGTTATAACAATTTTCACTTTCCTTTACTAAGTTAATTCTACTTAATTCTACATCTTCTCTAAATATTACCCAGGCAATATTTGATATATTAGACTCTTCATTTACATTTATTGATATTTTCATACCTTGATTGATTTTCAAGGCTCCAAAAGGAGCCTTATTTTCCCAAGAATTATAGTTTATTATCTTCCCCATTTATCTCACACCCTTTAAACCAAATATCTTTTGCATATTCTAATATAGTTCTATCTGAAGAAAATATTCCTGAATTGGCTATATTGACTAAAGATATACTATTCCACTTTTCTTTTTGTTTATATAATTTATTTATTTTTTGCTGTGCCTCTATATAATTTTCCATATCTCTTAATACAAAATACTCATCATTATACGTTATTAATGAATCATAAATTTCTCTACCTTCTTTTTCTATATTAGGTATAAATCCATTTATTAAGTCATCTACAACTCTTTTTATATATCTATTAGACTTATATAAATCTAGTGCTGAGTATCCACCATATTTATTATAATCTAGTACTTGTTTAGCACTTAATCCGAATAATATAATATTTCCATCTCCAACTTGCTCATGTATTTCAACATTTGCTCCATCCAATGTTGCTATAGTTACTGCACCATTCATCATAAATTTCATATTACTCGTTCCAGATGCTTCTTTTGTAGTTGTTGAAATTTGTTCACTTACATCAGCAGCCGGTATTATTATTTCAGCTAAGGATACACTATAGTTTTCAACAAAAACAACCTTTAGTTTATCTTTAACCCTTTCATCATTATTAATTTTATATGCTACTGAATTTATAAATTTAATTATCGATTTTGCTAATTGATACCCAGGTGCAGCTTTTGCACCAAATATAAACGTTCTAGGCTCCATATCAAAATGTGGATTTTCCAATAATTCATGATATAAATGAAGTATATGGAAAACATTTAAAATTTGCCTTTTATACGCATGTAACCTCTTAATTTGAACATCATATATAGAGTTTGGATTTATATCTATATCATATTTTTCTTTTATATGATTGGATAATATTTTTTTATTATTTGTTTTTATTTCATCTAATACATTTAATACATCTAAATCATCTTTATGTTTTTCCAACTCTTTTAGTTTTGAAGTATCTCTTTTCCATTCACTTCCTATAAGTTCTGTGATAAGATTTGCTAGCTTCGGATTACAGCTTAGTAACCATCTTCTATGAGCTATTCCATTTGTCTTATTATTAAACTTTTCTGGTTCATCATCATAGAAATCTTTTAACACTTCATTTTTTAATATTTCAGTATGAAGATTTGCTACACCATTTACACTATGACTTCCCATTATGCATAAATGAGCCATACTTATATTTTCACAATTTATAATACTCATATGGTCGATCTTGTTAATATCACCATAATATTTTTCATTTAAATAATTCTTATACCTTCTATCTATCTCTTCTATTATCATGTATATTCTAGGAAGTAATTTCTTCATCATTTCTGCAGGCCATTTTTCCATAGCCTCAGCCATTATTGTATGATTTGTATAAGATATTGTATTTTGGGTTATATCCCAAGCCTCATCCCAAGATAATCCTTCTTCATCTAATAATATTCTCATCAATTCTGGAATACAAAGTGTTGGATGTGTATCATTTATATGAATAGCAACACTTTTAGGTAGGTCTAATATATTAGATTTATGCTTTTTAAATTTTCTTATTATATCTTGAATCCCTGCACTAACGAAGAAGTATTCTTGCTTTAATCTAAGTAATCTTCCTGCATAGTTCGAGTCATTTGGATATAAAACTTGTGATATTTCTTCTGCATAGTACTTATATTTTAGTGCATCATCATAGCTTCCTGAATAATTTTTAGCATTAGAAGATGTAGGACCAAAATCTCTTCTTACAATATCACTTTTAAATAATCTTAATGTATTTATAGCATCATTTTCATATCCTATAATAGGAATATCATAAGGCATAGCCATAACTGGAATGTAATTTTTATGAACTACTCTTAACCTTTTATTATCACCTATTAATTCTACATCCCCTTCAAATTTAACTACTACAGCCTTATTAGGTCTTACGGTTTCCCATATATAATTTCCTTGTGTAAGCCAGTTATCAGGAACTTCTACCTGATAACCGTTAACAAATTTTTGCTCAAAAAGACCATACTTATATCTAATTCCGTATCCATGACCACTTATATCTAATGATGCCATAGAATCTAAGAAACATGCTGCTAGTCGTCCTAATCCACCATTTCCTAGGGCTGGGTCTACTTCTTCTTCTATTAAGTCATCTAAGCTAATTCCTAAATCTGTTAAACCATCTCTTATAGTTTTTTCTAGGTCTAGATTTAATAAATTAGATTTTAGCTGTTTTCCTATTAAAAACTCTATACAAAAATAATATACTTCTTTTTGACAACTTACTTTAGTTTCAACCCATCTTTTTGCAATTATATCTTTTATAACGCTACATAAAACATTTAATAATTGCTCATTACTAGCTTCATTTATAGACTGAGCATACAGACTATACATCTTAGTTTCAAATTGCTGTTTAAATTTCTTTTTACTAATTGTGACCAAAATCAAATCACCCCTTTAATCTAGCATATCTTGATAGGTCTTTATATAATCTTGAGCTGATTTCTTCCAGCTACTATCAGTTTCCATAGCATTAAACATTAATTTTTTCCAAGTATCTTTATCATTATAAAGTCCTACCGCTCTCTGTATGCAATAAAGCATCTCATGAGCATTATAATTTGCAAATGTAAATCCATTTCCCTCTTTAGTATATTGGTTATATGGCTTAACTGTATCTTTTAAACCACCAGTTTCTCTAACAATTGGAAGTGTTCCATATCTCATGGCTAACATTTGTCCAATTCCACATGGTTCAAATAATGATGGCATTAAGAATATATCACTTGCTGCATATATTTGCTGTGCTAATGCGCTATCAAATGTTATTCTTGCAGATACTTTATTAGGGAAATGCGAATCATAATAATTAAACATTGATTGATATTGATGCTCTCCAGTACCTAGAACTACTATTTGTAAATTTTCTCTTATAAGTTCTGGCATAATATAAGATATTAAATCAAATCCTTTTTGTGATACTAATCTAGAAACTATTCCTATTAGTGGTATATCATGGTTCACTTCAAGACCTAAAATTTCTTGCAATTTAAGTTTATTTTCAACTTTTTTGTCAATACTATTAATATCAAAGTTAACAAATATATCTTTATCATTTTTAGGATTATTTAAATCATAATCTATTCCATTTAATATTCCGATTAATTTAGATGAATTATGTCTTAATAATCCATCTAAACTTTCTCCATAAAACTCAGTCTGTATTTCATTTGTATAAGTAGGGCTTACAGTACTTACCTTATCACTAAATACTATACCTGATTTCATAAAGCTAACTCCGCCATAGTATTCAACATCTCCATTTTCAAGATACTTATAAGGAAGATCTAGTACATCTCCTAAAACCGAGTTAGAAAATACACCTTGATATTGTAAATTATGGATAGTGTATATAGTTTTTATATCTTTATATCCTTGTAAATTCCTATACTTCTCATTTAAAGTTAATGGTATCATACCTGTATGCCAATCATTTAGATGAATTATATCCGGATAAAAATCAAGTATTGATATAGCTTTTAACGCAGCATTACTAAAGAAAGTATATCTTTCTGCATCATCATCATATCCATAAAGGTATGCGATTTCACCCTCCCTTTTAAAGTAATATTCATTATCTATAAAGTAAAACTTAACTCCATCTAATTCCATTTCTAAAAGTCCACAGTATTGGTTTCTCCATCCAACCTTGACATTAAATATAGCTACTTCTTTTAATTTTTCTTTTAAATAATTTGGCATATTTGAATACTTTGGAAGTATTACTCTAATATCAATACCTTCTTTTTTTAATGCTTTAGGTAATGCATAAGCTACATCACCTAATCCCCCTGTTTTTGCAAATGGCCAACACTCTGATGTTGCATAAAGAACTTTCACTAAAAATTTCCCCCCTCTAAATACTTATATCTTTTTCTATGACTATAGGATAATTTTCATCTCCTCTTAATTCTTTTCCTTCACCCATATTTATATTTTTATCAAATATAACATTTTGTAAATATGCACCTTTATCTATAATGCAGTTTTGCATCACTACACAGTTTTCTATATTAGCACCTTCTTTTATATGTACCTTTCTAAATATAATACTATTTTTCACATTTCCTTCTATTACGCATCCTGTAGCTATAAATGAATTCTCTACATTTGCATTATCAGAATATACTGTAGGCGATTCATTTTTTTCTTTAGTTAATATTCTTCTATCTGAATATAATAATTCCTTAGCTATATCTATATTTAATAAGTCTTTACTCATATCAAAGTATGATTTAGTTGTTTTTATACATTTTAAATATCCATTGTATTCATACGCTCCAACTCTTAAATTATTTACATTTTCAGATATGTAATCTTCTAAATATAAATATTCTCCTGTATTACTTAACATATATATAGTTTTTATAAAATCTTCTCTTTTCATTATGTATGTTTCCATCCATATATTTGCATTAGAGTATACCCCTAAGTTACTACCTATATTTACTACTTTTTTATCATCTAGCACCAGAGTCAAATTTCCATCAAAATCTTCATTTGCATTATCAACTGGTTTATATACCATTGTTATATCATTTTTAGATCTTATATGATATTTAATCGCTTCACTATAATCCATATTACACATCATATAACTTGGTGAAATTAATATATATTCTTCTTCACTCTTTTCTATGTATCCAATATTGCATAAGATATTGTAAATATCTCCTTTTCTATATGGATATTTATTTTGAACCTCTGTATCTTCTGGACTAAATATATATAATCCACCTTTTTTTCTACTTAAATCCCAATCTTTTCCGCTTCCTATGTGATCAGTTAAAGATCTGTATTTTTCTTTTGCATATATTCCTATATTAGTAATTCCTGAGTTTACCATATTAGATAAAGTGAAATCTATTACTCTATATCTTCCTGCTATCGGCGTTGATGCTAAGGGTCTTCCATAATTAAGTTTACTTATATTTGGCTCCCCTTTTTTATTTAAATTTATTAATCCCATACACTTATTTGCCATTTTACAGACCTCCTTCTAATACAGCTTCAGCTTTTATAACTTCATACTCAGAAACTACATTTATTTCATTTCTATCATTTTTTATATAGCAATTATTTTCTATTATTGCCCCTTCTCCAATCATAGCCTTTTCTATAACTACATTTTTACCTATTTTAACATTAGGCATTATTACCGAATCTTTTATAATACTGCCTTCTCCAATTTCTACTCCATGAGACAATACAGAGTGATCCACTTTACCTAGTACCATGCAACCATCTGCTATCATTGATTTACTTAAATTTGCATTTGAACCAACATATTGAGGAGGCATAGCCTTTGTATTTGTGTATATTCTCCATTTATTATCATTTAACTTTAATGTTTCTTCTGAATTTATAAGATCCATATTAGCTTCCCACAAGCTTTGTATAGTACCTACATCTCTCCAATATCCCGTGAACGGATATGCAAACATTTCAACATTGTCTTCTAGCATTTGAGGTAATAAATTTTTTCCAAAATCATCATAGTTTACATTTTCTGTTTCAATCTGTTTAAAGTAACTTTTTAAGACTTTCCAATCAAATATATAAACTCCCATAGAGGCTAAATTATTTTTAGGATTTTCAGGTTTTTCATCAAATTCATAAATACTTCCATCATTATTTGTATTCATTATTCCAAATCTTGAAGCTTCATCCCATGGAACTTCAATTACAGCTATAGTAGCTTTTGCATTTCTTTCTTTATGATATGATAGCATTTTATTATAATCCATTTTATATATATGATCACCTGATAATACTAATACATATTCAGGGTTATAATTATCTATAAAATCCATATTTTTATATATAGCATCTGCAGTACCTTTATACCAATTTCCTTCTGTTTCATTCATATATGGTTGAAGTACATATACTCCACCATTTATTCTATCTAAATCCCAATGGCTTCCCATGCCTATATGAGTATTTAAAATTAATGGTCTATATTGTGTTAATACACCTACTGTATCTATACCTGAATTAGAACAATTGCTTAATACAAAATCTATTATTCTATACTTTCCACCGAATGATACTGCTGGCTTAGCAATTCTTTTTGTAAAAACTCCTAGTCTTGAACCTTGTCCCCCTGCTAAAATCATAGCTAACATTTCTTTTTTCACTAGTTATCCCCCTTATTACTAATTACTAATTTATTATTAAAATATTTTTTATATTTTTATAATTCCTGAACTTTGATTATACTTTTTTTATTTATAATTTCACTTTTCTTACTATTACCACCAATAAGTATTTTCTCTTCTTTATTTATATCTAATTTATCTAAAAATATATCTTTTCCCTTAATAAAACTTACTCCTAAAGGAGGAACTTTAATTTTTATATAGTGGTCTTTATTATGCCATTTTTCATTTGTAGAAGTTAACTTAGCACCTTTCATGGTTTGGTTTGATCCAAAATATTTATCATTGTCAGAGTTTAATGCTTCTTCATATACACCCTCATATGGAACACCTACTTTATAGTCATAGTAAACAATAGGAGTGAAGTTTATTACTGCTATCATAAAATCTTTAGGCTTTTTCCCTTTTCTCATAAGTACTACTACACTTTGTTCACTATTGTGAGGATCAATAAAATCAAAACCTTCATAGCTATTATCTATTTCATGTAAGGCTTTTTCACTTCTATATAAATTATTTAAATCTCTTATATAATCTTTCATCTTAATATGAGGCTCTATTTCTAAAAGCTCCCATTCTAATCCATAAGCATATCTCCACTCTAATCCTTGAGCAAATTCGCATCCCATAAATAAAAGTTTCTTTCCTGGGTGTATCATATAATACGCATATAAAGCTCTAAGATTTGCAAATTTTTGCCATGTATCCCCTGGCATTTTATCCAATAATGATTTTTTACCATGGACAACTTCATCATGAGATAAGGGTAGTATGAAATTTTCCGAGAAGGCATACATAAAAGAAAAAGTTATTAATTCATGATGATATTTCCTATATATAGGATCCATTTCCATGTATCTTAATGTATCATTCATCCAACCCATATTCCATTTATATGTAAAACCTAGTGCTCCCTTATATGTTGGTCCTGTTACCATTGGCCATGCTGTAGATTCTTCAGCTACTACTATAGGGTTATCAACATATCTATATATGGTTTCATTAAATCGTTTTAAGAAATCTATTGCTTCTAAATTTTCTCTTCCGCCATATTTATTCGGTTTCCATTGACCTATGTCATAGTCTAAATACAACATACTGGATACTGCATCTACTCTCATTCCATCTATATGAAATTCATTAAACCAATAAATGGCGTTTGATAATAAAAAGCTATTAACTTCTGATTTTCCTAAATCAAAATGAGCAGTTCCCCAGCCTATATTTTCAGCCTTTAGTGGATCACTATATTCAAATTGATTAGTCCCATCAAATTTATATAATCCATGTTCATCTTTGCAAAAATGGCTATATGCAAAATCTACTATTACTCCAATTTCACTTTCATGGCACTTATCTATAAATGCTTTAAATTCATCTGGTCTACCATACCTGCTAGTGCTACTATAATATCCTATAGTTTGATATCCCCAAGATTCATCTAATGGATGCTCTGTTATAGGAAGTATTTCTATATGTGTATATCCCATATCTTTTACATAATCTATCATTTCATATAGTTCATCATAAGAAAAAAATTCCCCATCCCATTTTCTTTTCCATGAACCTAAATGAACCTCATAAATATTCATCGGCTCATTGTCATACTTTTTATTTTCTCTATTTTTTAACCATTTTTGATCTTTCCACTTATAATCGTCTTGATTATATACTATAGATGCAGTATTTGGCCTTTTTTGAGAATATACTGCATATGGATCCGATTTCATTCTACTGATACCATCCCAACCTATTACATTATATTTATATGATTGACCTATTATTACATTTGTTAGAAAAATACTCCATATTCCACTATCATTAATATTTTCCATAGGATATGATTCTTTGTTCCAATCATTGAAATCTCCTACTAAATACACATTTTTCGCATTTGGTGCCCATACATTAAAACATATCCCCTTTTTACCTTTGCACGTAGCTATATGGCTTCCCATAAATTTATAGCTATCATATGAATGACCCATTTTAAATCTATCAATATTTTCTTGGCTAATGAGATCTTCATATTTTATATTTTTTTTGTACGCCATATGTAAAATTTCCTCCCCCTATTGACCTCTCATATAGTAATTAATTATATAGTAAAATGTTCTATGCTTTAATTAATTATATAGTAAAACATTATATACTTTACGAATAAGTTTTAGAAAAATTCAGTCATTTTATTGTATGTTATTCCATATTAATAAACCTATTTTCATATATCGAGTTTATTCGTGTTAAATATTCAATTAATATTGAATCTAAAAAAGAAGTCTTATAAAATTATAAGACTTCTTTAAAATAATTTATTATATATAAATACTACTTATCATCACCTAAAACCTCTTTTATTCCTTTAAATGTACCTAAGAAATTAACAGTATCTGAAGGTAATACAAGTTTAGTTGCATTTCCATTAGCGACTTTTTCAAGGGCTTCTATAGATTTTAATGCTAATATGTTATCATCCACATCAGATTCTTTCATAGCAGAGAATACTTCTCTTAAGCCTTTTGCTGTAGCTTCTTGCACTCTAAGTATAACTTCTGCTTCCCCTTGTGCCTTAGCTATTGCTATTTGTCTTATTGCCTCAGCTTCCCCTTGTGCACCTAGTATAGCTGCTTCTTTTTGACCTTCTGCTTCACGAATCATAGATTCTTTTTTAGCTTCAGCTTTTAATATAGAAGATTGCTTTTCACCTTCTGCTTGAAGGATAGATGCTGATTTGCTTCCTTCTGCTTGAAGGATAGATTCTCTTCTCTCTCTTTCAGCTCTCATTTGTTTTTCCATTGCTACTTGAATGTCATGTGGTGGCATTATATTTTTAAGTTCAACTCTATTTACTTTTATACCCCACTTATCTGTTGCTTCATCTAATATAACTCTCATTTTTGTATTTATTATATCTCTAGAAGTTAGAGTTTCATCTAAATCTAATTCACCTATTATATTTCTAAGAGTTGTAGCTGTTAGATTTTCTATTGCTGTTATTGGATTTGCTATTTCAAATACATATCTAGCTGGATCTGTAACTCTATAATAAACTACAGTATCTATTTGCATAGTTACATTATCCTTAGTTATAACTGGTTGCGGTGGAAAATCTACTACATTTTCTCTTAAATCAATTACATAGCTCATAGTATCTATAAATGGTACTAAAAAATGAACTCCTGTATCTGCTACTTTTAAAAACTTTCCAAGTCTCATTACTATTCCTACTTTAGACTGCTTTATTACCCTAACACATGATAAGGCTAATATTACAACAATAACTATTAATACTATCGGTAATATTAGCGGCATTACTGATTCTACCATTTAAATTATACCCCCATTATATTTATTTTTTTATTTTTTTAACAACTAATTTAACTCCCTCAATTTTAACTACTTCTACTATATCGCCTTTTTCTAATTTTCTTCCATCAATAGATATAGCACTCCACTTTTCACTATCAACTACTACTAATCCAGTTTGACCCGGAAGTATTTCTGACTCCACTGTTCCTCTCTTTGAAATAATAGCCTGCAAGTTAGTATTGTATTTATAACTTTCATCTTTTTTTACTATTTTTTTAGTAGCTATAAATAAAAGAGCTGTAGATATTATTGCAAATAGTACTATTTGTATAAATATACTCTCTATAAAGCTGCTTAAAAATAATACTACTAATGCACCTATGCTAAACCATATTAATGTTAAACTAGGTGTCATAGCCTCTGCTATCCCAAACGCAATAGCTATTATTAACCATATTAACTTCATATCAATCCCTCATTTAATATTATATTTTAAATTTATTAAGCTTTTAAATCTTCTATTATTAAATATATGTTTATAAAGAAAATTATTAACTAAAAAATAAGATTCCCCCTCTTATTTAAATACAGTTTACCATAATTTAAAGCTATATATATTACAAAAAGATTACGACTGTATAAACAAGCATAAAATTTAAATATATATACCCACAAATCAGATAAAATATAATCTCCTTATATATAAAATAACTCCTGCTAAGTACAGGAGCTATCTAATGAATATTATGTATCTTTCACAATTAATTATTTTTAAAATTATAATTTATTTTAGATACATTATTTTATCTTCATTTATATTTAAATTTACACTATCATTAATATTAAAATCTACACTATCTTTATATAGGTCCACTTGAATAAGTTTACATTCTCTATTTTCTTTATTTTTAATAAAGATTGTATATCCAAATGGATTTTTTATTATATTTTTTATTTTAAATAATCCTTTTATATCTTTTTTCAAATTAATATGTTCTTGGCGAATTCCTATATAATTAATATTATCATCTAAAACTTTATTAGTATTAATTACAAAGCTTAAGTCTGAAATATAAAAATTACGACCCTTAGTTTTTTCTATTTTTAATATATTTTTACAACCTGTAATTTTAGCTTCTACAATTGAATTTGGACTTTTAAATAGCTCCTCTATGCTTTTTTTATCCTTAGATATCCCTTTATCGTATACAACTATATCATCGCAAACTCTATATGCTTCTTTTATATCATGAGTTACAAATATTACTTCACCTTTATAATCATTTAATATATTTATTAACTCTATTTCCATGTCACTTCTAAGATGGTAGTCTAGCGCTGAGAATGGTTCATCTAAAAGCAATATTTGCGGCTCTGTAACTAAAACTCTGGCTAATGCAACTCTTTGAGATTGTCCTCCTGATAGTTGATGAGGATGTCTATTTTCTAATCCTACTAATTTAAATTTCTGAATATATTTATTTGATATATCTTTTATTTTATTTTTTTCTAAATTAAATAATCCAATTTCTATGTTTTCTCTTACAGTCATATGTGGAAAAAGTGCATAATTTTGAAATAGAAATCCAATTTTTCTTTCTTGTACTGATAAATTTATTTTCTTTTCTGAGTCAAATAATATTCTATTATTTAACACTATTTTTCCTTTTGTTGGAGTTTCAATACCCGCTATGCATTTTAAAGTCATACTTTTACCACAACCAGATTCACCTAAAAAACCAAGAACATTACCATTTTGTTCAAATTTAACTTTTAAATTAAAGGATTCTAACTTCTTTTCTATATCAATATAAAATGACATTTACTTTAGCCTCTTTCCTATTATTTTTTGTTGTTTATCAGACCAGTAATTTAGAATTATAATCATAAGAAATGATATTAAAATAATCATAATTACCCAAGTCATGGCCTTGTTCATGTCTCCACTTTCAACAGCAAAAAAAATAGCTACTGGCATTGTTTGAGTTTTACCTGGAATATTACCTGCTATCATCAAAGTTGCCCCAAATTCCCCCAGCGCTCTAGCAAATGTTAATACACATCCTCCAATAATTCCAGGATAAGCTAGCGGAATAGCAATCTTTGTAAAAATCTTTAACTCACTAAGACCTAATGTTCTTGCCGATAGAATAATATTATCATCAATTTGCTCAAATGCTGATCTAGTCGTCCTATACATCATAGGAAATGAAACAACAACTGCTGATATAACTGTTGCTGACCAAGTAAATATTATATTTTTATCAAATAAAAAAAGTAATTTACCTAAAATTGAATTCTTACCTAAAATGATTAATAGAAAAAAACCTATTACTGTAGGTGGCAATATTAATGGTATTGTTAGTAATCCATCAATTAACCCCTTAAATTTTCCTTTATACATTGCCATTTTATAAGACACCAATATCCCTATAAAAAAAGTAATACTAGTAGCTAAAATAGAGGTTTTTATAGATATATATAGTGGTGACCAATCCATAACTTTAAATTCCTTTCTATACTTTCTAATCTTTAATTGTATCCATATTTATTTAATATTTTTTTAACATCTTCACTAAGTAGAAATTTTTCAAGCTTCTTGCTTTGTTCATATCTTTTACTACTCTTTGTAATTGCTATTGGATAAATTATTGGCGAATGATTTTTTTCATCTATAATTTCAATTACTTTAACGCTATCATTATTTACAGTATCACTTATATAAACAAATCCTGCATCCGCATTTCCTGAGCTTGTCCAAGCTAATACTTCTTTTACATCTTTTCCAAAGGTTAATTTATCTTTTATTTTCTCTTTTAAATTTAAACTATTTAATACTTCATCTGCATATTTCCCTGCTGGTACACTATCAGGATAACCAACACCTATATGTTTTATTTTATCTGTAGTCAAGTCATCTATTTTACCTAAAGTTCCATCCTTTGGAGCTATTAAAGCCAGCTTATTTCTTGTAAATTCTTTAACTGTATCAGATACTAAAAATCCACCTTTATCTAAATCATCTACTTGGCTTTGTCCTGCTGATATAAAAATATCACATGGAGCTCCCTGTTCAATTTGTTGCTTTAAAGAACCTGAACTTCCGTAATTTATAGTAAGATTTATATTTTTATTTTTACTTTCATATTCAGTTTTTATTTCGCCCATAACTTCTTTTAAACTAGCTGCAGCTGATATATTTATTTCTTCAACTGTGTTTTTAGATTGGCATCCAACCACTAATAGAAAAACTGGAAGTATAAAGTACAGCTTCTTAATTATATTTTTCATTTTTTCTTACCCCCTATAATATATTTTCCTTAATACTATATAATTTTACATTAAAATAGCGCCTAATAATATAGGCGCTGTAACTTTTAAGCTAAGTTTCTTTTAAAAAGTATATTAATTAAACCAGTTTCACTGTCTTCATTGACTATTGCATCAACTTCGTATACTGCTTTTATTAATTCTTTAGTCAATACTTCTTTTGGAGTTCCGTATTTGACTATTTCTCCATTTTTTAATACATATATCTTATCACAGTACATAGCTGCAATATTTAAGTCATGTATTGCTGCTACTACTTCTATATTTAAATTTTTAACTATATCCATTAATTGTAATTGATATTTTATATCTAGGTGGTTAGTTGGTTCATCTAATATTAAGCATGATGTTTTTTGAGCTAAAGCCCTTGCCAATATTATACGTTGTTGCTCTCCTCCAGATAGAGTAGAAAATATTCTATCCTTAAAATCTAACATATTTACCTTATCTAAAGATTCATACATAATTTTATAATCATCTTCAGTATCTCTTTCCATCATTTTTTTGTGAGGAGATCTCCCCATTAATACTATATCTTTTACAGTAAAATCAAAATCATAATAATTATGCTGAGAAACAACCGCCATTTTTTTAGCAGTATCTTTTATAGATAGCTTATCTATATTTACTTCATCTAATTTTATAGTTCCTCCATGTGGTTTTAATGTTCTATAAATACATTTTAAAAATGTTGATTTTCCACTTCCATTTGGCCCTATTATTCCTACAAATTCTTTATTATCTACATCTATATTAATATTCGTTAAAATATCTATATCACCTATTTTAGCATTAACTCCATATGTTTTTATATGCATTAATTTTTCCCTCCAAATCCGTAAGCATTTCTTATCATTAACCAAATAAAACATGGAGCTCCTATTATAGAAGTTAATATACCTATTGGGATTTCAGTTCCTTTTATTATTATTCTAGATAATACATCTGCCCATATTAAAAATATTGCTCCTAATATTGCAGCTATAGGTATTATTTTCTTGTGGTCTGTTCCAAATATCATTCTTACTATATGAGGTATGACAAGGCCTACAAATCCTATCATACCAGATGCATACACTAAAACTCCTATCATCAATGATGTTATTATCAGATACATATGTCTATACTTATGCAAATCAGTTCCTAAAGTAATAGAAACTTCATCTCCTAATAACATTAAGTTTAATGTTCTATATTGAGTTATAAAAAATATAGTTCCAATTATTATTATAGGTAGTATAAAAATTAACTCTTCCCATTTAGCCCCTGCCAAACTTCCCATAAGCCAAAATGTTATAGTCTTAAGAGTATCTCCATCATCTGATAAATATACTATAAAACTTGAAAATGCACTACAAACTGAACTTAATGCAGCTCCCGCTAATAAAAGCTTTACTGAATTTGCTCTTCCTCCAATATTTGCTATAGCAAGAACTAGTATAGATACTATAAATGCTCCTATAAACCCAGCAATACCTATTGAGTTACTACCAAATATTGAGCCTACTCCAAGTATAACTGCTACTGTCGCACCTAATGATGCACCTGACGATACACCTAGTATATAAGGGTCTGCTAATGGATTTTTCACAATAGCTTGCATTACTATACCTACTACTGATAATCCCATACCTACTGCTACTGCTAATATAATCCTCGGAAGCCTTATAAGCCACACAACATCATGAATAGCACCATTACCTAAAACCTCTGATTGACCAATATTAAATAACTTATAAAAAATAATACTATATACGTCTTTTATACTTATATCTACAGAACCAAGTGTAACTGCAAGTCCTATTGATATAAATAATAGTATTAATAAAAACATAGAAACACCTATATAAATAGGTGTTCCTTTAAATATATTAGAGTTTCCATCTTTAATATAAATTTCTTTTTCCATTATGACTCTCCTAGTTTTTTAAGTCTGGATATAATCCTTTTGCAAAAGTATTTATACCATCAATAGTTCTTATACCACTAGAATACATATCTCCTAAAGGTATAGCATACACTCTTTTATTTTTAACTGCATTTAAACTTTTTAACGCCTTATTTTCTAATATTTTATTTACTTCTTGCTTAGGAACATTTTCATCTGATCTATCCATATATACAACAAATATAGAATCTGGATTTAAGTTTATTAAATCTTCTTCATTTATTTTCTTACCTTGAGGATTTAATAAGTCTGCACCTAATTTTTTAACCATATCTCCACCTAATGAATTTGCTCCATAAGTAGTAATTTGATCATCATAGAATTCTACAATTAAAGTACTTTGTTTTTCTTTACCTTTTACTGATTTAGATACTTCTTCAACTTTTTTATTTATATTATCTACTAACTCTTTAGCTTTATCTTCTACATTAAATATTTTTCCTAAATTTAATATGTCAGTTATTTCATTTTCTATTGTTTTTTCATCTTTAACACCACTATTTAAAGACATATATGTATTTATATTATTCTTGTGCCAATAATCTACTTCACCTAATCTTTTTTCATCAAATAATGAGTACCAACTTAATATAAAATCTGGTTTTTCCATTATTATACTTTCTTTTGATGGTGTAAATTCTTCTAAATATTTCACTTTTTTAAATGCTTCTTTATATTCATCTTTTACATCATGGTCAAGCCCTGCTGCTGCAACTATTTTATCTTCTAATCCTAATGCTAACATTGTTTCAATTGAATTTTGATATATAGCTACAACTTTTTCAGGAGCCTTATTAAAAGTTATTTCAACTGGCTCTTTTTTATAATTATAAGTTGTAATAGTTACTGGGTAGTGAGAATCTTTATTTGCTGATTCTTCCACCTTTGAGTTGCTTTTACCTTCATCCTTTTTTTCATTTGTTGGGCTACATCCAACAGCTCCAATTATAAATATGAAGCTTAATAAAAATACCATCATTTGCTTAATTTTTTTCATGTCATCCTCCATTTTGTATCTAAATTATAATTTGTAAAAAATTATAACTGTCTATAGATATAATATAAGGACACTCTCAGTAATGACACTTTATTGATATTTATTTATGTCTTATATCTCTCTTTGTACCGAAGAGTATCGATATTTTAATACTGGCAAGTCTCCTGACTTATAAATCATCGCACTAACTAGCCTTCCCAAATTATAAATTCAGTGACATAGTAAGTTAGCACTCCTTAATTACAGTAGCGGCACTGTGTGGAAATCTCATCCATCTTCCTTTTTAATTCACACTAAAACCAATATTATCCATATATAGTAATAATTTTATTACTTTATATATAATTATAATAGAATTTATGTTTTTTTCTATATTATTGGGTATTTTAATTAATTATTGTATTTTTATTGAAAACATTGTCAGATTTTTTACGGTTGTAAATTATATTCTTCTGAAGTTAATTTAAACTTTCCTTTTATACCACTTGTAAGATAAACCTTATTATCCTTTGTCACAAAAATAGCTTCTACGTCACTCTTATCATTTACATATTCTAAACCTTTATCAAGCCCCATAGAGAATATCGCTGTCGATAATGCATCACAATATGTAGAATCATCCGATATAATAGAAACACTTTGTAAATTATTTTCTACAGGGTATCCTGTCTTTCTATCTAATATATGGTGATATAGTTTCCCATTATTTACAAAATTTCGTTCATATATTCCTGATGTTACTACTGATTTATTTGCTACATCTAATGCTCCTATGACATCATTTTTAGATTTTTTTCCATCTCTTATTCCTACCTTGTATGGGCTAGAATCAACTTTTTCTCCTATACATAATATGTTTCCACCTATATTTAAAACTGCATGTTTATATCCACTATCTAAAATAATACTTTTTAATTTCTCTCCTACATATCCTTTTGCTATTGACCCTAAATCAATCATCATGCCTTTTTGTTTTATCATAATAGAATTTTCTTTTTTATTTAATGATATTTTATCTATATCAACTAAACTTAAAGCATTTTTTATATCTAAATCATTTGGCAAACTAGCATCTTCAAATCCAATATTCCATAATTTAACTACAGAACCTATTGCTATATCTAAATTTTCATTAGTTTCTTTACTATACTTTATGCCTCTCTCAATTAATTCAAAAGTTTCTTTACTAACGTTTACAAATTCAGTTCCAGCTTTCTCATTTATCTTGTCGACTTCACTTTCTACGTTTTTGTCATTGATAGACATTTTATGATCTACATCTCTTATAGCATTTTCCATTTTTTCAAAAATTTTATCATCTACCTTTTCTTGTGAATATATGCTAATTTTTATATAAGATCCCATAGCGAATACATCCATATCATAGCTACTATATTCTTTTTTCTCACATCCTATAGATAATACTCCTAATAATAATATAACTATTAAATATATTTTTTTCATACTTCCCTCTCATAATCAATAGTAATACGAAACTATGTGGTTTCGTATTACTATTATATTTATATATAATACTTAGTTTTAAAATGTATAAGTATAGTCAGTATATCCATCTGATTTTATTGTTACTATATCACCTGAATTTAGCTGATTATATAAATCTATTCCTCCTGAGTAGTTAAACTTATATCCTTTAGTCGGGTTTATCTCTGATGTTTTTTCAATTTCTACCCCATTTATTTTCACACTAGTTATAGATTCATTCCACCCATTATTAGGTGAAGTAAATGTGTAACTGTCTGAGAACGTATTTTTATTAGATTTTACTTTATTATCAACTAACTGAACATTGTATGTGTAGTCATTATATCCTTCTGATTTTATAAGTATATTATCATTTATAGATAATGGGACTAATACCGTAACTTGACCGTAATCAGATCTAAATTCTTTATTATTTTTTAATATTTTTCCATTTATACTTACTTCTACTTTTTCAGTCCAATTATAGTCTGAATGTGAAAATACATAATTACCATTATTCTTTTTAGATAATTTTATATTTTTTACTGATTTTTTAGGCACCTTATATGAGTTATCGGTATATAAACTTGATTCTAGAGTTATTTCACTTCCTCCTATTAATTCATTAAATATTATAATTTTATCTTTGTCTAAAATCCAACCATCACTGCTGTATGAATTTGATGCTTTTGTTAAGCTTTTTCCATTAATTTTTATACTATCAATACTATTTAAATAATCTTTATTATTAGATTTAATTATATTTTTTCTAAACATATCTTTTTCAAATATTATTTCTGGAGCAGGTATTTTTTTGCTATCTACAGTAATTTCTGGTTTAGAATCTTCTTGTTTACCTATTCTTTTATTTATAACAAAATCCTTATAATTATTAGTTTTTATTGTTATTTTATAATTATTTTCCTCATCAAAAACTGTACCTGCTATTTCAATTGAATAGAAATTATCTTTAGATGCAGTATACTCTACATTTTTACCATTTACTAAAATATTTGTTATGTCTTTTCTATACTTTCCATCAGTAACATCTTCTACATCTATTAATATACTTTCATTTTTATTAAATTTATTTGATTCATTTAACTTAACAAAATTAGGTATATCCAGCTTTTCTACACTTTTTATTTCTAATTTTTTAGGAATAAATGATAAGCTAGAATCATCATATTTATTCGCTTTCACTATCATAGTTTGTTGTTGATCTTCTTTATTTTCAAATAATTTATTTCTTAAAACTAAAGTTTCTCCTATATAGTAATAATCGCCATTACCACCAACTTGAGAATCACTTAATAATGATTTTCCATTAAGTGATAAGTTTACTACATTACTCTTAAAGTCTTTATCAAATTTTATTAATATATTTCCATTATTATCTTTACTAGCTTTTAAGTCTACTTCTTTATTTCTTAAGTTTACAGATATTATATTATCTTTGTATCCTTTTGCTACTAGCTTGATAATATTTTCATCCCTACTAAATTTAGATGTATCAGTAATTGTTATTTTTGAGTTTTCAATTTTATAACTATCTTTTGATAGTTCATTCATGCCTACTAAAACTCTTTCTATACTTTCAATATATTGATTATCATTATCAATATTAATTTTTAAACCGTCTTCAATATTACCTTCAATAGATAGTTTAGGTGCTATTTTTAGATTTTCTTGCGAATACAATTGTACATCTCCAAATAATCCATTTTCTAACATGTATTTAATTTGATATGGTCCATTTAAGTAATTACTTTCTTTTACGCTATCATAGTAACTTTTAAATGTTAAATACTTATCTTTCATAGCCGCTTCATTTACAGCATTTTTATAGCTTTGATAGCTTATTACTTTTTCAGATCCATTAGTTAATACAGCATCTTTTGTCATAGCTGCCCACCAAGATAAAACTTCATTTGAATAGTCTGTACCCATTCTTAAGTTTCTAAGAATCATAGCATTTGAAATCAAGTCAAAATCATATATTACATTAGCTCGCATCATTAAGCTTCCTCCAGTACTACCACCTCCACCACTTGCACTTGATATGGTATCTATACTTGATATAGAAGCATTATTTACACTTAATTTAGAATTTCCTTTTTCATGATTCATAGACGGATTACTACTACCTTCTGGAGCTTCTTCTAAGTAAAATTCTTTAGTAGAATCTTCATATCCGTATGCTTTAATAGTTATACTATGTTTACCTGGTGTAAGTCTACCTAGAGCATCGTTTTCTAATCTGATTAAATCTGATATTACATGATAGTCAATGCAATTTCCTTCTATAACTTTTCCATCTAATAAAATTTCATAAACTGGATTTTGTATAGCATAAGTAAAATCTTTTAATCTAAATACAAGTTCATTGTTAGCCCAGAAATTAAAATCACCTGAAAGTTCTACTTTTCTTGCTGGTTTTACTATCTCTATAGCTGTATCTAAATCATTGTATCCTTTTGATTTTATCCTTATGTTATGTACTCCATTTCTATCTTTTATAGCTACAGAGTCTTTATCTATTACTATTTTTCCATCTTGTATTGAGTAGTGTAAGCTTTCTTTACCATTACTATCTTTATGTACTCTTTCTATTTTATAAATATTTTTTTGCCAATCTTTAGCTTGCTGGCTACTATTATCAAATGTCATTACAACATCTTTACCTAATTTTGTTTTGCTTATACTTAATTTTGGTAAAGTAGGATCAATCCCTTCATTAGTATCATGTTTTGTACTAAATGTAGTTTTATTTGGAGTAAGTATTCGTTCTCCATTTTTATCGTAATTAGCTTGATGATAATCAAACTTACTCATCGGTCCAGATGCTAATATTTTATTTGGTACTTCATTTTTTATAATTTTTGTAAATGATTTTCCACCTTGATTAAGAGTTATATTTTCAGCTTCTCCACTATTTTGAGTTACATTAATTTCAGCTATTTCATTAGGATTAACTTCAAATTTAACTATTGTACCTTCAGTATTAACAGGAGTTGGATTTATTGATACTTTATTAAGTTTAAATATTGTGTTATTTATATCTCCTTTAGATAAAGTTACTACTGCATATGCACTTCCTTCAACCTTAATAATTTTTGTTTTATCTGAATTTATAATAGAATCACTATTTACATCATTTTTATTATCTTTATATATTATATCTGTTATAGCATATATTCCACCATTTTCTACGCTATCTTTTCCTGATATATTTGCAAAAAATTCTGGTAGCATTAATAACTTTATATCACCATAAATTTTATTATTATTAAAGTCATTATTTCTCTTATTAGTATTTATGCTAGCATCATGTTCTAATGATTTTCCTTTTATAGATAAAATTATATTTTTATCATCTTGCCTTTTTATATAAAGTGAGTGACCTTTATTTAGTCCCATCACACTTGCAGACGTTATCGCATCTACATTCCCATCGATATTATTTGCAAAAGTCGCTTTTGTATCATTAGAAATAGTTACTTTTAAATTATTTTTTATTGTTCCTGGCTTTAACTCTGATTCTTCAAATTGTTTTAATCCACTAATTGAAATATCGCTAGATTTAATATTATTTCTAACTTTATTGTTGATTTTAGTTTCTATTGTATTTGAATTTTTCCCTGACTCATCTTTATTAACTACTATATCATTTACTTTTCCTTGTTTTATAATTTTTTCTTTTACTTTATTTGTATTATTTATATTTTTAGGAGCTATAATTTTTTCAACTATATTATCCTTTTCATTTACTTTATCTATGTTTGTTATTTTATTAACTAATTTATCCATATTATTTTCTTTTTCATTATCTATAATTTGCTCATCCATTTTATCTGTATCGTTTATTTTTCCTCGGTTTACAATTTGATTAGGTATTTTATCTGTATTATTTACTTTCTCTGATTTAACAATTTCATCTACTTTTACTACATTATCTATTGTTTTTATCTTACTGTCTGATCTAGATAGACTAGTTGCTTTTATTGTTGAATTACCAATTCCTATTTTTTTACTATCACCTTTATCACTAATTTCATCTGAATTTAAATTTATTTCTTCATGGTTTGTCTCCTCTTTAGAAGATACTTTTTTTTCTGTTGTAAATTTATTATTATCCGTACTGTCTAATTTATTATTTGATAAATTTACTCCTATTGAGATTGATGATGCTGTTATTAGTGATATTACGGCTGTGCTCATTAATTTTCTATTCAATGAGATCCCCCTCCCTCATATTAATTTTTGTTTAGGGAAAATTTCCCTTTATCTATAATATATATCACATTGATTACCTTGTCTATAATTATTGATAATTATTTTCAATTAATATTAATTATTAATTAGTTAAATTATTTTAATATCTATACTTTTAATTTACTTTTAATTTTGCATTCTAATAAAAAAATCTATGGAAACTAACTATTCTCTTTAAATAGTATTGAAATCCATAGATTTTTAATAATATATTTTTAATTTTTAAATTTACAAGAATTTTTCTCTAAATCCAGCACCTCTTACTTCTTCTACGTGGTTTACAGATATAAAAGCACTTTCATCTTTGCTATATATTAATTCTGTAAGTTTTGCAACTTGCCCTGATGCAACTATGCAGTATACTATTTTCTTTTTATTGTTAGTATATGCTCCTTCAGCTTCTAAGAATGTTACTCCAGTCCCCATTTCAGTCATTATAGCTTTTGCAATTTCTTCATACTTTTCTGATATAAGAAGTATTGATTTATTTTTATCTAATATGTCTTTTGCCATATCCATTGTTATTGAAGTTAAATACATTGCTATTAAAGTATACATTACTGGCTTTGCACCAAATAGGAATCCTCCAGCACATACAATAAAGAAGTTTACGGTTAAATATGTATTCTTTAAAGGTATACCAAATTTTCTTTTCATTATAGCTGCTATTATATCTAGCCCACCTGCTGATGCTCTAGCTTTAAAAACTAATCCCATACCAATTCCATTTAATACACCACCAAATATGCATTGTAACATAATGTCATCCATATAAAATGCTTGGAATAAATCTTGCGTAGCTCCCAGGGAAACTGAGAATAAAATCATATTAAAAAAGCTTATAACTAAAAACTTTCTATCTAAAAATCTGCTACCTAATATAAATATAGGTATATTTATTAAGAAACTCATCATACCTTGGTTAAGGCCTAATGTCTGATTTAAAATTATACATATACCGGCTAATCCACCACTTAGCATCTTAGCTGGTGCTAAAAAAGCGTTGATTCCCACAGCTTGAAGTATAGTACCAATAATTATTAATCCAAATTGTAAAAATTTATTATCTTCAATGTTCAAAGATTTAGCTGTTGTCATTTACTCTCCTCCTTTTTAATAAATACATGTGTATATTTGCAACATCTTATTGTAACTCTATCACTTTGTTTTAGCAATAGTTTTTAATAATATTCGCATTAAATCATATTTTATTTATATATATATATTAAATATTTGCATTTTTGTTTGTTTATATGATTGTAAGTTTTTATTTATATTCCCCTTCTATAGTTTATTTTATTTATATAAAGAAAAATGCGAATATTTATAAAATATTCGCATTTTTTCTTTATAATATAATTGTAAACTTAGCTCCTTTGCCTATATTTCCTTCAACATAAATTTCTCCATTATGCATTTCTATAATATGCTTGGTGATAGTTAAACCTAGACCACTTCCACCCTTTACCTCAGAATTAGCATCTACTATTTGGTTAAATCTATCAAATATTAATTTATGGTACTTAGGATCTATACCTATACCATTATCTTCTATAGTTATAATCACCCTATTGTTTAACTCTTTTATCCTGACTTCGATGGTACCTCCACTTGGTGTGAATTTCGCTGCATTTCCTACTAGATTTACTATACATCTTTCTATCTCATATGCATCGCATTTTATATTTTTTTCTTCAATATCTGGATCAATTATTAACTGAATTCCTTTACTTTCTATATATTCTTTTAATGATAACGTCGCTTCTTCTACTATATATACTATATTTTCTTCTTTTAAATTAATCTTATATTTCCCATTATCTATTTTAGTTGTGTCGATTAGATTATTTATTAAATTAAGCAAACGTTTTATATTCCTATTCATTACCTTCATATAGTCACTCAATTTATCTTTCTCTATGCCTTTTTCAGACTTATTAAACTCTGTTATAAGCTGTTCCGTCGTATATATTACATTTAAAGGAGTTCTAAGTTCATGAGATAAATTTATAAAATAATTATTTTTATTTCTTTCTAGCTGAATAACTTTATTCAGTAATTCATTACTTTTTTCCATTTCATAACTTAATTGCTCTGTCTTTTTTGTTACTAACTTATCTAAATATTTCATTCTGTTTATATACGAATATATTATCAAAATAAAAAGTAGAAAATATATAAATATTGCTATATCACTTTTTAATGGATGCGGTAGTATCGTAAAACTTACATGATTTTCATCTGTTACTTTACCATTATGACTTCTTGCCTTTACTTTAAGGGTATAATTACCTGGAGGTAAATTGCTATAATTTATATTATTTCTATCTAGCATATGCCACTCAGAATCTGCACCTTCTATCATATATTTGTACTGTACGTTTTCTATATTTCTATAATCTGATATAAACATATTTATATTTATAAAGTTTTCATTATGCTTAAACTTTAATCCATCTATATTATTATAGCTTTTTCCATTAACTTCAAATCCATCAAAAACAACATTTGGCACATAATCATTTTTCTTTACTTTATCTGGATTAAATATATTAAGCCCATTGGTTCCTCCAAAGAAAAATTCACCTTTACTATTTTCATAATATGCACTTCCATTAAATTCATTTCCTTGAAGTCCATCTGTTGCTCCAAACTTTTCAAACTTATTGCTCTCAGTATCTAACTTTGAAATACCTTCATTAGTACTAAGCCATAAATCATCATCGTTATCAACTAATATTCCATATACAGTATCATTAGATAATCCATCATGTACTGTATACCTTGTAAATGTTTCTGATTTTCTATTGAACTTATTCAGCCCATAACTAGTACCTATCCATAAATTTCCTTTATTATCTTCTGCTATTGATCTTACTGTATCACTACTTATAGTCCTCTTATCATTTGTTTTTCTTTTATAGTTCTTTATAGTTTTTTTAACTGGATCTAATCTTATTAAACCTCCATCTACAAAGCTTCCAATCCAATATATTCCTTCTTTATCTTCATATATTACCCTAGCAAATAAATCTTCTATACCATTATCCTTTAATATTTTAGTAATGTCTATTACTTCATCATTTTTTGTATTTAATATGCTTACTCCATCTGTAGTTCCAATCCATAAATATCCTTTGCTGTCTAGATATAAGCATCTTACATTATCTTCACATATTCCATTTGATTTATCGTATGTATCTATAATATTTTTATCTTTATCAATTTTTACTAAACCATTATTAGTACCAATATATATTATATTATCTTTTCCTGTTATATCATTTATAGAATCATTAACAAAAATCCCATTTGTGCTGTCCTTATTTATATGAGTTACTTTATCACTTCTTCTATCTATTACGTTTACACCTTTAGAGTTCGTTCCTACCCATAGTAATCCATCCTTATCTTCATATATACCATGTATTAAATTATCACTTAATGAGTTTTTATTAGTTGGGTCTTTTTTATAATGTTCCATTTTATTATTAGAATCAAAAACACTTATACCATTATAAGTACCCACCCATATTAATCCACTTTTATCTTCTATAATTGTAAATAAGTCATCGTCAACTAAACTATCTTCATCATATATTTTATTTTTATATGTTGTAAAGTTATTTTTTTTATCATTATACTTTGCTAATCCTCTATCTGTAGCCACCCATAGTATATTATTGCTATCTTTATATACATCTTTTACGTAATTTCCTGGAAGTGAATTTATATCTTTGGGGTCGTTTTTATACCTTTTTATTTCATGAGTATTTATATCTATTCTGTTTAATCCTTCTTTAAAAGTTCCGATCCATATATATCCATCATCATCGTATGAAAGTCCATATATATTATTTCCACTTATGCTATTTTCTGTTTCATTACTATAAAATTTATAAATTTTTTGGCTCTTAATATCTAACTTATTTAATCCATTTTTAGTTCCTATCCATATATCTCCATTGGCATCTTGCTTCAATGTATGGATAAACTGATTAGTTATATCATTTTCTCCACTTAAAATACGTTTAAATTCATTCTTCTCTTCATCATAAACATTAAGCCCATTAGATGTAGCAACCATAACCTCTCCTGCTTTAGTTATTAATATATCACCTATATTATTATTTGATAGGTTTCCATTATCTTCTTCCGCGAAGTAATTAGTTATTTTACCTTGATGATTTATTTTATTTAATCCATTAGCCGTTCCTACCCATATATTTCCTTCTTTATCCTCTTGTAAATCAACAATATAATTATTTGTTATGCTATTTTCAGAATCTTGGTCATGTCTATATATCTTAAAATCATATCCATTATATCTATTAAGTCCGTCATTTGTACCTATCCAAATATATCCTTGTCTATCTTGAATTATAGTCTCTACTGTTGCTTGAGATAACCCATCTTCATGGGTAATATTTCTAAACTTTATATCATGTGCATATGCATTTACATTAAAGAAACTCATAACAAAAAATATAAAGCTCAAAATATTAATAGTTAAAATATTTATTAAGCTTATTTTTTCATCTCTTCCCCTTATGTTACCCCTAAGTTTTTACATTTTTTTAAATTATACTACATATTTACATATTTTTCCATATTCAGAGATTTTGGTTAATATACAAAAATAAAAAAAACACTCATATATGAGTGATTTTATATACCTATTACTTTATTAATACCTTCAATTTCCTTAGTTAATAAATTTTCTACCACTAACTTTAAAGTAGCTGCTGACACAGGGCATTTTTTGCAATCTCCTTCTAATCTTACTAATACAATCCCCTGATCGTTTACATCTACCAACCTTAAATCTTTACCTTCTTTCTGTAATAATGGCCTTATTCTTTCTATAACTGCTGACACCTTATCTGTCATAAACTTCCCCCTAAAATAATAATTTATAATTGCATATATTCATAAGTTTCTATGCTATATTTATATATCCTTTTCTCATTTTTCATTTTTATAATTTTATTTTTAATTAACTCATTTTATGCATAAAAAACAAATATTATATACAATTAACTTATTTTTAATTATATATTTTAAATATTATAATTTTTTCTCAGGAAAATGTTTACAGACCTAATAAAAATAATTTATAATTAAAGTATAAATTATTATAAGGAGATGAGTATATATGAGGTATATAAATAAATTAATTATATATTTAGTTGTGTATATACTTTTTGTGGCTTTATATAGTTTAAATTTTAAAGGAGACATAAGCTTTATAAATATGAAACTATGCTTATTGTCATCAATAATCCCTGCTTTAGTAGGTGGTACTGCTACAAATTTATTATTTAAATAAAATTTTATAAATAATTAAAATAAAAAATATATAAAAAATAAAGTCTTTAAGACTTTATTTTTTTATATATTTTCTTATTCTATTTACAATAATTTCAGATATTTCTTTTACTTCTTTAATATTAAATAGTAATATTAAAACTATATAAATAATTAATCCTACAAATACAGAAACTACAGTGTCCACTCCTATAAATTTTCTATTTTCTATTGTAAGTATGTTTCTTAAGCCTAGTATCTTATTATACATAAACTTCATTGTTATTCCCATAATAATTGATGCTATTGATACTTTTATAAATGTTATAAATATATTTTTAAATCCTAGCTTTCCAATTTTTTTCCTTAAAGATATAAAAAGTAACATGGTAGTTAATATTGCAGATATAGAACTTGCTAAAGCTAAACCTCCAATACCCATATACCTTACTAAAACTATAGAAAAAACAACATTTATAACCACTGATATAGTAGCATTTTTAACTGGTGTTTTAGTATCTTGTAATGAATAAAACCCTTTAGCCAAAATTTCCCTAAGTCCATAAGCTACTATACCTACAGAGTAGCAAGATAGCGCTGTTGATGTTAAGTATGTAGCATGTGAATCAAATGATCCTTCTTCAAATAAAATTCTAACTATAGGCGTTGAAAAATCCATAATCATAATCATTATAGGTACCATTAGTATCACTATAATATTTATAGATTTAGATAAATTACTTTTAAATCCTTTTATATTATTTTCACTAGCTAATTTTGATAAAACTGGATATATAACTGTAGATAGCGCTACAACTATTACACCTACAGCAAACATACTTAGTTTATTTGCATAGTTTAGTGCAGTAATACTTCCCTTTTCTAAGGTAGATGCCAAAGTTCTATTAACTATTGAATTTATTTGTCCTACATATGAACCAAAAAATACTGGTATAACAAGATATACTACTTGCTTTATATTTTCATCTTTAAAGTTTATTTTAAATCCATGCTTATATCCTTTTTTAAATAAAAATGGTAACTGGAATAAAAGTTGAGCTATATACGCAATTAACGTTCCAAACACCATAACATAAGAGTTTGTTATAGATCCTAATATTATCGCTCCTATAACAAATATATTAAATGGAATACTTATAAGACCTGATATGTAAACATCTCCTGACGCTACTAAATATGATGATATAAGCCCATTAGCTGCTATAAATATCATTGAGAATAATAATATTTTTAAATATTCTACAGTAAGATTTAATACTTCTCCACTAAATCCCATGGCAAATAATTTTACTATGTATGGGGCAAATATCATACCTACAATGATAAATAATACACTTAGCATTACAACTATATTCAATACGTTGCTAGTAAATTTATTTACTCCTTCTTCTCCATCACTATCTTTAACTTTAAAAAACATAGGTATAAATGTTGTTCCAAGAGCTGCACTTATTCCATCAAATAAAACTACTGGTATATTTAACGCAGTAAGATATGCATCTGTTATTTCTCCAGCTCCAAAGGTTTGTGCTAATACTATATCTCTTAGAAAGCCAGTTATTTTTGATATTAGTATTATAGTCATAAGAATAACTGCTGCCTTTTTAGTTCTCTTTGCCATATATAATCCTCTTCTCTACTAAACCTATTATATTCTATATTATTTTAATATTTTTATCTAATATTGTACAACTATATACTAATTATATCAAATTTTAATTACATAAATAATATTTTACTAATTAGACTTATTTTATATTAAGTTTTATAATTATAAATATATAAAAAGAGTGCATAGTTTTATAAGCTATGCACTCTTTTGTAATCTACATTTGTTCTGCTAATCTTTTATAGCTTTCATATCTTTCTTTTGCATATTTTTCAGCTAATGTAAATAATTCATCAGATATATCTGGGAATTGTTTAGCAATTGCTGAGTATCTCACCTGTCCCATTAAGAAATCTCTAAAGCTTTCTTTAGGCTCTTTAGAATCTAATATAAATGGATTCTTTCCTTCTTCCTTTAATTGAGGATTGTATCTATATAAATGCCAATATCCACATGAAACTGCTTGAGCTTCATTAGCTATACTTCTTCCCATACCTTCTTTTAAACCATGACTTATACATGGTGCATAAGCTATTATTAATGATGGTCCATCATAGCTTTCAGCTTCTATTATTGCCTTCATTAACTGGTTTTTGTCTGCTCCCATAGATACTTGCGCTACATATACATTTGAGTATGTTATTGCCATCATACCTAGATCTTTTTTCTTAGATCTTTTTCCTGACGCTGCAAACTTAGCCATTGCAGCTACTGGTGTAGCTTTAGATGATTGTCCTCCAGTGTTAGAATATATTTCTGTATCAAATACTAATATATTAACATTTTCTCCGGATGCAATTACATGATCTAGGCCTCCATATCCTATATCATATGCCCAACCATCTCCACCTACTATCCATTGAGATGTCTTAACTAGATAATCTTTTCTATCTTTTATCTCATCAACTAAAACTTGTACATCTGGGCTAAACGTATATCCTTCTATAACTTGTAGTACTTTTTTACTACTTGATTTAGATCCTTCACCGTTTTCCTTATTAGCTATCCATTCTTCAAAAGCTTCTTTTAAACTTTCTGTGCCTTCCATAGTTAATAATTCATTCATTACATCTTCTATTTTACTTCTCATTTGCTTAGATGCTAAATACATTCCATATCCAAACTCTGCATTATCTTCAAATAATGAGTTTGCCCAAGCTGGACCCTTACCTTCATGATTTATTGTATATGGACTAGTTGGAGCTGATGCACTCCATATTGATGAACATCCTGTCGCATTTGCTATTATCATTCTTTCTCCAAATAGTTGAGTAACTAGTTTAATATATGGTGTTTCTCCACATCCTGCACATGCACCTGAGAATTCTATTAAAGGAGTTCTAAATTGAGAATCCTTCACTGTTTTACCAGCTACTAAATCTCCTTTATATGAAACTTCAGCTACTGCAAACTCCCAATTTGGTATTTCTTTTTCTATTTGAGTATGAAGTGGTTTCATAACTAATGCCTTTTCTTTAGCCGGGCATACATCTGCACAGTTTCCGCATCCTGTACAGTCCATAGTATCTACTTGTATCCTATATTGTAATCCTTCAAATCCTTTACCTACAGCTTTTTTAGTTCCAAATCCTTCTGGTGCTTTTCCTAGTTCTTCTTCATTTACAAGGAATGGTCTTATAGTAGCATGAGGACATATATATGAACATTGATTACATTGGATACAGTTTTCTAATATCCACTCTGGTACATTAACTCCTATACCACGTTTTTCATATGCTGCTGTCCCATTAGGGAATGTACCATCTTCGATTCCATTAAATGCACTTACAGGTAATCCATCTCCTTCTTGCGCATTCATTGGTCTTAATATATTTTTTACAAACTCGGGCTCATTGCTACTTTCTTTTACTTCATCATTTGCATTTGTCCAACTTTGTGGAATTTCAATTTTTGTTATTGAATTTTTCCCTTTCTCTACTGCTTCATAGTTCATATTAACTACTTTTTCACCTTTTTTACCATAAGCTTTACTTATAGATGATTTTAGGTATTCAGTAGCTTCTTCTTCTGATATTATGTTAGCTAATTTAAAGAATGCAGATTGCATTATCATATTTATTCTATTTCCAAGACCTATTTCTTGAGCTATTTTAGTAGCATTTACTGTATAGAATTTAATATCATTATTAGCTATGTAATTTTTCATTTTTGCTGGTAAATGAGTATCTAATTCTTGATCATTCCATATAGTATTTAAAACAAAAATACCACCTTTTTTAAGTCCTCTTAATAAGTCATATTGATTTACATAAGATTGGTTATGACAAGCTATATAATCGGCATTATCTATTAAATAAGTTGATCTAATTGGTCTGTCTCCAAATCTTAAGTGAGACATAGTTATACCACCTGATTTTTTAGAATCATATGCAAAATATGCTTGTACATATTTTTTCGTATTGTCTCCAATTATCTTTATTGCTTGCTTATTAGCTCCAACTGTACCATCTGATCCTAATCCCCAGAACTTACAGTTTATAGTTCCTTCATGGCTTAATTTTAACTCATCTTTAACTTCGATAGATGTATTAGTTACGTCATCATTTATACCAACTGTAAATTGGTCTTTAGGTGATTCACTTACTAAGTTATCAAATATCGCTTTTATATCTGAAGGTGTTACATCTTTTGATGCAAGTCCGTATCTTCCACCTATTATCATAGGTGCATTTTCTCTATTATAAAAAGCTGATCTAACATCTAAATATAGTGGCTCTCCTATTGCACCTGGTTCCTTAGTTCTATCTATTACACATATTTTTTCAACAGTTTTAGGCATCACATTAAATAAATGCTCTTTAGAGAATGGTCTATATAAATGAACTTTGACTAATCCATATTTTGCTCCTTTAGAATTTAGTTCATCTATTGTTTCTTCTATAGTTTCTGTTACTGATCCCATAGCAACTAATATTTCTTTTGCATCTTCAGCTCCATAGTAATTGAATAAACTATGATTTCTTCCTGTTAATTCGCTCATTTGTTTCATATAATCTTCTACTATTGGTATTATTTGATTATAATACTTATTACTTGCTTCTCTAGTTTGGAAATATATATCTGAGTTTTGAGCCGTACCACGAGTAACTGGGTGATCTGGAGATAAGGCTCTATCTCTAAATTCTTGAAGTGCTTTTTTATCTAATAATTTTTCATAATCTCTATATTCTAGTACTTCTACTTTTTGAATTTCATGTGATGTTCTAAATCCATCAAAGAAATGTACAAATGGTAACCTTCCTTTTATAGCTGCTAAGTGAGCAACCGGAGCTATATCTGCAACTTCTTGTACCGAGCCTGATGCTAACATTACACATCCGGTTTGTCTTGTTGCCATAACATCTTGATGGTCACCAAATATTGATAAAGCTTGAGCTGCTATTGCACGCGCACTAACATGGAATACCCCTGGAAGTAATTCTCCTGAAACTTTATACATATTTGGTATCATAAGAAGCAACCCTTGTGATGCAGTGAAAGTAGTTGTAAGAGCTCCACCTTGTAATGAACCATGGAAAGCACCTGCTGCTCCTGCTTCAGATTGCATTTCTACTACATTTACTTTTTGATTGAATATATTTTTTAAGCCTTGAGCTGCCCATTCATCTACTATTTCAGCCATAGTTGTTGATGGTGTAATTGGAAATATTGATGCAACATCTGTGAAAGCATACGCTACATAAGCTGCAGCTGTATTTCCATCAACTGTCTTCATTATTTTTGACATATTATATCTCCTCTCATTTTAGATTTTATTTATTTTTAATATATAAATCCTAATTATTTTTTACATAAATTCGATATAATACTCATGTTTTACCAAACTAATTTATAATTTTTTGCAAATATAACTTCTAATTCTTAAATATACAAAAATCCCCTTGATAAACTTATATATCAGATTTTGTATATTTAATTTAGACATAAAAAAAGATTACGTGGCTATGTCTTACTCTCCCAGGCAGTTGCCCACCAAGTACCATCAGCGCTAAAGAGCTTAACTTCTGTGTTCGGAATGGGAACAGGTGTATCCTCTTTGCTATAATAACCACATAATCTTTATGGAGCGGGTGAAGGGGATCGAACCCTCACAGCCGGCTTGGAAGGCCGGAACTCTACCATTGAGCTACACCCGCAATTTTAGAGTTAATACTCTGAAAACTGCAAACATTTAATAATTAATCATTTTAA
>NZ_JAFFPK010000023.1 GCF_017590215.1 Clostridium sp. CCUG 7971 | reverse complement strand
TTTTTTATCCTAAAGCTACAAAAATTGTTCCAATACCAATAAATATAACTCCGATTATCCCTTTAATGCTTATAGTTTCTTTAAAAATTAAGATAGATGCTATTACGGTTATAACAACTGAAAGTTTATCAATAGGAGCTACTTGCCAGGTTTTACCTGTCTTTAAAGCGATATTTAAAAACAACCAAGATAAGGCTCCAGAAACTCCAGCAAAAATTAAGAAAAATAAGTCCTTTTTATGATTCATAAGCTGAGATATATTACTAAAATCACCTCTTACAAAAGAAACACAAATTAAAAATATTGCCATTATTACAGCTCTAACTGATGTAGCCATAGATGGAGGTAAATTATTTATACCTATTTTTGTAAAAATTGTAACAAAACTTGCACTTATAGCAGCAAGTAATGCGTAAAATAACCATGAACTCAAATTAAAAAATCTCCCTTCAAAAATATATCTTTTATTATAACATAAATGAATATGAAAATCTTTATCAACTATAAAAAAAATAACTATCACTTGTAGTTTAAAGCAATAGTTATTTTTATTTACTATAGATCTTTTGAATTAGTTTTTGCAAATTCTATTTCATTTAATATATCATTTAATTCTTTATTTAATCTTTCAAAATCATCTGAATTAACATTATAATTCAAAAATAAGTTTTCCATATTATAACAAGCTAGATTTAGCTTTTTAGTTACACTTAAAAATAAATTAAAGTTGCTACTATTCATAGCTTTAGTAAATTTATTTAAATCTTTCTTTATAAAAGAAACTATTTCGTACTCGTCAGTAAAAATTCCCTGAGGAATAGGATAAGGTTTAATTCTTTGTAAAAAATATTGATTTTTAGCGTTAATATTATAAACATAAGATATTTCTAAATCTTCATTTAATTTAAACTTTATAAAGTATAAAAGTCCTCTTACTTTTGTTACTTGTGAAGCACCTATTTGTCGTAGTAAGGTCTCAATTGCATCACCTTGGGCAGTATTTACATTCATTTAAATATATCTCCTTTTTATAATTTATAAAATAAGTTTTATCTAAAATCTAATTAGTAAATAAACTGTAGAAATAATAATAGATAAAATCATAATAGGAAAACCTACTTTAAAATATTCTTTAAAAGTTATTGGATGACCATGTTTTTGACCAACGCTAGCTAAAACTATATTTGCAGAGGCTCCAATTAAAGTTCCGTTACCTCCAAGGCAAGCACCAAGAGATGCAGCCCACCATAAAGGCATTACATCTACTCCTTGAGTTTGCATTGTCAATATAAGAGGAATAAGAGTTGCTACAAATGGTATGTTATCTAAGAAAGATGATACAATAGCAGAAACCCATAAAACGATTAACATAGTAAGTACAAAATGACCTTCAGTAGCTCCTATTAGCACTGTAGCTAGTTTATTAATTATACCAACTTCTTGTAGTCCTCCGACGATTACGAATAAACCTGTGAAAAATAATATTGTAGACCACTCAATACTTGCTAAAATCTCATCTATGTCCTGTTTACCAATAAAAAGCATAACTGTTGCTCCAGTTAAAGCTACAATGCTAGAATCAATATGAATTATACTATGAAGAGAAAAACCTAAAAGAATAAATAACATAACAATAATACTTTTTATAAGTAAAGACTTATCTTTAATGGCTTTATTTTCGTCAAGATTTAAAATATTCTCTTTTTGAGCCTCATCAACAATAAGTTTTTTCTTAAAAATAAATTTGAAACAAAAAATTATTACAATAAGTAAAACCACAACTACAGGACCTAAGTTAACTAAAAAGTCTGTAAAGCTAAGATTAGCAGCACTACCAATCATAATATTTGGTGGATCACCTATAAGTGTTGCAGTTCCACCTATATTAGATGCAATAATTTGAGTAATTAAAAAAGGAATAGGATTAAGTCCTAAGATACTGGTGATAACAATTGTCATAGGCCCAATTAATAAAACAGTTGTTACATTATCTAATACTGCGGATAATAAGGCTGTTATTATAATAAAGCTAATCATTATCTTCCAAGGATCACCTTTTGATTTTTTAGCAGTAAATATTGCTATGTACTCAAATAAACCTGAATTTTTAACTACAGCAACAAAAAGCATCATACCGATTAAGACACCTATTGTATTAAAATCAACATGGCTTAATCCAACTTCCATAGGAATTATATTGAATAATATCATTAATAATGCACCACTTAAAGCTGCTACACATCGATTTACTTTTTCGGATATAATAGCCATCATAACTAATAAGAAAATGGTTATAGCTATTATTTGTTCAGTTATCACTATAATCGCCTCCCTGCAATAATTCTATCTAATATCTAAATGTTAGTACTTTTCTAAATTAATTTCAATTAAAGTATACATACTTTATACTTTATAAAAACATAAAATATTCTAAAAAAGTACAAAATAAAATTTTATTATTTAGAAAAAAGTTCGTAAAAATTATGAAAGAGGCAAAATGATAAAAAAAGTATTAAATTTAATTGAAGTAATAGTAAATATATGATTAGGGAAATGTTTTCCATGGGTAAAAATAGGAAATTTGCAATATTGAAAATTAATTATGCAATTTTGATATTGAAAAAAGGCAAAAAATACTGTATAATGAGTCTAGAATGAATTTTATAAAATAAATTATGCATTAATCAAGCAGTTTTAAAAATTAAATATTTTAAATTTAATAAATAAATATTTTTGAAGGAGGAATTTAAATGGAAATATTAAATAAATTAGTTCTTAGCGTTAACGATTTTATATGGACATATATACTAATAGCTGCACTAATAGTGCTTGGGCTTTACTTTACAGTGAAGACAAACTTTGTTCAGTTTAGGTATTTTAAAGAAATGTTTAGGCTTTTAGGAGATGGAAGTTCTAAAGAAGCTAAAAAAGAAGGTAAAGTATCTTCTTTCCAAGCATTTTGTATAAGTACAGCTTCAAGAGTTGGAACAGGTAATATAGCAGGTATAGCACTTGCAGTAGTAGCGGGAGGGCCAGGAGCGATATTTTGGATGTGGCTTATAGCTTTAATAGGTTCAGCATCAAGCTTTGTAGAAAGTACATTAGCTCAGATATTTAAAGTTAAAGATGGTAACGCATTTAGAGGTGGACCAGCTTACTACATGGAAAAGGGATTAAATAAAAAATGGATGGGAATAACATTCTCTATATTAATAACAATTTGTTTCGGATTTGTATTTAATGCAGTTCAAGCAAATACAGTTTCACTTGCATTTAGTAATGCCTTTGGAGTAAATAAGTTAGTAATGGGAATAGTTCTTGCAATCTTAACTGCACTTGTAATATTTGGTGGAGTTCAAAGAATAGCAAAGGTTTCTGAAATTATAGTACCGATACTTGCAGGATTATATATATTAGTTGCATTATTTATAGTAGCAACAAATATAGGTCAACTACCAGGTGTATTTAAAATGATATTTACAAGTGCGCTTGATTTTAGAAGTGTATCTATGGGTACTATGGGTGGTATGATGTTAACTGGAATAAAAAGAGGATTATTCTCTAATGAAGCTGGTATGGGTAGTGCACCAAATGCAGCGGCAACAGCAGATGTATCTCACCCAGTTAAACAAGGTTTAATACAAACTTTAGGGGTATTTACAGATACGATAGTTATATGTAGTTGCACTGCATTCATAATACTTTTATACCCAGAGTATCAAGCAAGTGGTCTTAGTGGTATAGAGTTAACTCAAGCAGCACTTACTGCACATATAGGTCCTATTGGTGGAACATTTATAGCGGTATGTATATTCTTATTTGCATTTAGTTCTATAGTAGGAAACTACTATTATGGTCAATCAAATATAGAATTTATGAGTAAAAATAAATCTATTTTAAATATATTTAGAGCTGGTGTTGTAGTTATGGTTTTATTTGGATCATTAACTCAAGTAGATATAGTTTGGAATTTAGCAGACGTATTTATGGGATTAATGGCGATAATTAATTTAATAGCAATAGCATTACTTGGGAAATTTGCATTTATGGCTTTAAATGATTATACAAATCAAAAGAAAGCTGGAATAAAAGATCCAATATTTACTGCATCAAATATAAAAGGTCTTGAAAATATAGAATGCTGGCAAGAAAAATCGGAAAAAACAGCATAGATAAAGATAAGAGATACCTCAACTAATTTAGTTGGGGTATTTTTTATTTTTAATATAAATCATAATAATACTTAAAAAATTCGGAAATAATAGATAAAGTAATTTTATAAAAAATCAAAATATAAAAATTATTTAAAAGAAAATTATTTTGAAATAAAAAGTATAAAAATTGCAATTTTAAATAAATAGTATGCAAAATTATATTGATATGAGGAAAAAAGTAGACTACTATAAAAGTATAGTGAATAATTAAAAATAGATTATTCATTATGTATTAATTTTCTAATTATTTAAAAAATGAGGAGGAATTCAAGTGGAAGTTTTAAATAAATTAGTTATGAGTATGAATGATTTTATATGGACTTATATATTAATAGCTACTTTAATATTTCTTGGAATTTATTTTACAGTAAAAACAAACTTTGTTCAGTTTAGGTATTTTAAAGAGATGTTTAGACTCTTAGGAGAGGGGAGTTCTAGAGAGGCTAGAAAAGAAGGAAAAGTATCTTCTTTCCAAGCATTTTGCATAAGTACTGCCTCAAGGGTAGGTACAGGTAATATAGCAGGTATAGCACTTGCAGTAGTAGCGGGAGGACCAGGAGCGATATTTTGGATGTGGCTTATAGCTTTAATAGGTTCAGCATCAAGTTTTGTAGAAAGTACATTAGCTCAGATATTTAAAGTTAAAGATGGTAACGCATTTAGAGGTGGACCAGCTTACTACATGGAAAAGGGATTAAATAAAAAATGGATGGGAATAACATTCTCTATATTAATAACAATTTGTTTCGGATTTGTATTTAATGCAGTTCAAGCAAATACAGTTTCACTTGCATTTAGTAATGCCTTTGGAGTAAATAAGTTAGTAATGGGAATAGTTCTTGCAATCTTAACTGCACTTGTAATATTTGGTGGAGTTCAAAGAATAGCAAAGGTTTCTGAAATTATAGTACCAATACTTGCAGGATTATATATATTAGTTGCATTATTTATAGTAGCAACAAATATAGGTCAACTACCAGGTGTATTTAAAATGATATTTACAAGTGCGCTTGATTTTAGAAGTATGTCTATGGGTGCCATAGGCGCTATGATGTTAACTGGAATAAAAAGAGGATTATTCTCTAATGAAGCTGGTATGGGTAGTGCGCCAAATGCAGCGGCAACGGCAGATGTATCTCACCCAGTTAAACAAGGCTTAATACAAACTTTAGGGGTATTTACAGATACGATAGTTATATGTAGTTGTACTGCATTTATAATACTTTTATACCCAGAGTATCAAGCAAGTGGTCTTAGTGGTATAGAGTTAACTCAAGCAGCACTTACTGCACATATAGGTCCTATTGGAGGAATATTTATAGCAATATGCATATTCTTATTTGCATTTAGTTCTATAATAGGTAACTATTATTATGGTGAATCAAATATAGAATTTATGAGTGAAAATAAATCTATTTTAAATATATTTAGAGTTGGTGTTGTGTGCATGGTTATATTAGGTTCACTAACTCATGTAGATATAGTTTGGAATTTAGCAGATGTATTTATGGGACTTATGGCAATAATAAATTTAATAGCAATAGCATTACTTGGGAAATTTGCATTTATGGCCTTGAATGATTATACAAATCAAAAAAAAGCTGGAATAAAAAATCCAGTATTTAAGGCATCAAGTATAAAAGGTCTTAAAAATACAGAGTGTTGGAATGATAATCCGAAACAAACATTATAAATAAAAATACCTCAACTAATTTGGTTGAGGTATTTTTGTTTTTTCAAAGCTTTCTAGATAGGAATAAAAATTTTTGAATTCATCCATATTATGAATTTCTTTTAAATTTCTAATATCGATCATTATATTACTTGGTTTATGAAATATAAACTCCATATCGTATATAGGGCATTTACAAAATCCATTTATAAAATTATATTTATAAGGTTCGTATTTATCAAAATTTGCTTCAAAGTACTTTATTTTACCGTAGCATAATCTGTGTATATAAAATAAAAGAGCTAAGGTAGAATGTTTAGTAGCAAATTTATGTGAAAAATACTTGATAGTATGGTATTTATCGTGCCTACATACCCAGATAAGATTATCATCAAGGATTAAATTATATTTTTTTATAAGATTATATTTATCTGGTGTTAAAGGTGTTATTTCTTTTTTGTTCATATATAATCCCTCCAAAATTTTTTATGTTATTATAATATTTATGATAAAATATTAAATTAATGAGTTTAAATATATTAAGTAAGTTCAATTAATTCAAAACATTTATTAATAAAAAGTTAGGAGAAAATTAATGAGTATAAAACCTTTAGATATACTATCTAAATATTATGGATATACAAGCTTTAGAAGAGGACAAGAAAGTATAATAAATTCAATAATAAATAATAAAGATGTATTAGCTATTATGCCAACTGGTGGAGGAAAATCTATTTGTTATCAGGTACCTGCGCTTTGTTTAAATGGGCTTACAATAGTAATATCACCTTTAATATCTCTTATGAAGGACCAAGTAGATGCATTAAAGACTATGGGGATAGAAGCGGACTTTATAAATAGTTCTTTATCAACTAGTGAATATAATGAAATACTTGATAATATTAAAGATGATAAATATAAAATAATATATGTAGCACCAGAAAGATTAGATAGTATTGATTTTATTGAGATAATGAGATTAAAAAATATTTCTCAAGTTGCAATAGATGAAGCACACTGCGTATCTCAATGGGGTCATGATTTTAGATCAAGCTATAAGAGAATTCCATATTTTATAAAAAATTTAGAGAATAGACCTATAATAACTGCATTTACAGCAACTGCATCAGATGAAGTTAGAGAAGATATATTAAACATATTAGAACTTAATGAACCAGATATTTATATAACAGGATTTGATAGAGAAAATTTATCTATAAATATAGTAAAATCATCATCTAAAAATAGATATCTTCTTAATTATATAGAAAATCATAAAAATGAATCTGGAATAATATATGCAGCTACGAGAAAAGAAGTAGAAAGTATTTATGAAGGATTGTTAAAGAGGGATGTATCAGTATCAAAATATCATGCAGGATTATCTAGCGAAATAAGAAAGAAAAATCAAGAAGACTTTATAAATGATGATATTAAGATAATGGTAGCAACAAATGCTTTTGGAATGGGTATAGATAAACCAAATATTAGGTGGGTTGTTCATTATAATATGCCACAAAGTATAGAAAATTACTATCAAGAAATTGGTAGAGCAGGAAGAGATGGAGAAGATAGTGAATGTACGTTACTATTTGCTCCAGGGGATATTCATACACATAAATATTTAATAGAAGTGGGTATAGAAAATCCAAATAGAAAATTAGTACAGTATAAAAAGTTACAGCAGATGGTAGATTTGGTTTATAGCAATATGTGCTATAGAAAAAATATATTATCATACTTTGGTGAAAATGTAGAAAATGATTGTAACAATTGTAGTAACTGTTTAAATGAAGGTGAGATTACAGATAAAACTTTAGATGCTCAAAAGGTTATATCATGTATTGCAAGAATGAAAAGAGGATACGGTGTAAATATGATAGTAGATGTTCTTAGAGGATCTAAGAATAAAAAAGTATTGGATTTAAACTTTAATACTTTATCTACTTATGGAATTATGAAAAACTATTCTAGTGATGATTTAAAGACATTTATAAATACATTAGTATCTCATGGATTTTTAGATATAATTGAAAACCCAGGGAATAGAGGTAGTTTTCCTACTATAGCACTTAACGAACAATCTATGAAAGTTATTAAAAAAGAAATAAAAGTAGAATTTAAAGAAGATAAAGTTACTAAATCTACTTATGTGGAAAATGAGTTATATGAAAGATTAATAACTTTAAGAAGTGAAATTGCTAAAAATGAAAAGATTGCCCCTTATATGGTATTTGGAGATGCAACTATTAAAAATATGGCTAGTATTTATGCAACGAATAAAGATGAAATGCTTAGTGTATCAGGTGTTGGTGAAATTAAATACGAAAGATATGGACCTTTATTTGAAAATGCTATAAATGAATATGTTATTGAAAAAAACATAGACAAGTCAGATATGTCAAATAAAAAAGAAAGTGCATTTAAAGATAGCGAATATTTTGAAGTAAATACAGATATTAATTTATACAATAAGCTAAAAGAACTTAGATTAAATATATCTAAAATAGAGGGAATACTACCTTACATGGTACTTCCTAATAACTCATTAAAAGAAATAAGTGGTAGATACCCTTTAGAAGAAGAACAACTTAATGATATAGGTGGTATTGGACCAGTAAAAATAAATAAGTATGGTAAAGATATAATAGAAATAGTAAGAAAATATGTAAATGAAAATAATATAGAAGTTAAATGGGAAGATAAAAAAAGATTAAAGCTTATTTTAGATGGAGATAGTAGAAAAAATGATGAAATTACATTAGATTTATTAAATCAAGGTATTGATATAAAAGATGTATGTGATGAAATAGAGATTTCTTTATCTACAGCACTAGGTTATGTTTGTGATTATATAAAAGAAAATAAAGAAATTAAATTTAAAATAGACACTAAATCTTTGTATAATGAAAGTGATAAGGATTTAATATTAGATGTATGTAATAAATTAGGTGAAGAAAAAATAGGAGCTATAAAAAAAGAGCTTCCAGAACATATAAAATATGAAAATATAAGGGCTGTAATACTTGAAAAATATATGGATAAATAAATTATTATAAATAAAGGCTAGTACACTATTAATTTAGAGTACTAGTCTTTATTATATGTTATTTGGAATATAAAAAATATTGTAATGGAGTATAAATTATGGTAAGATTTTAATACCTAGTAATAATACTTATAATAAAATAGTAAGTCTAGTATATAGCAATTTGGAGGAAATTAATGAATAATATAAAAATAGTATGTGATAGCTTAACTGATTTGCCTAAGGAATTAATAGAAAAGTATGACATAGAAGTAGTACCACTTAGTGTAATATTTAATGAAAAAGAATATATAGATGGAATAGATATAACAAAAGATGAATTTTATAATATGTTAAGAGAAAATGAAAGTCTTCCTAAGACATCTCAAGTAACATATATGAGTTTTAAGACTACTTTTGAAAAGTATACAAAGAATAATATTGATGTTTTATACATAGGAGGGTCTTCAAATTTATCTGGAACTTACCAAAGTGGAGTAATGGCTAAAAATGATATAGAAGGTAATGTTTATACTTTTGATAGTTTATCTGCATCATTAGGATTAGGATGTATTGTATTAACGGCAGCAGAGTTAGTGAAAGAAGGAAAAAGTATAGAAGAAATTATATCTAAATTGGAATTACTTAGAAATAATACATCAGTATTATTCACAGTAGATACATTAGAGTATTTACAAAAAGGAGGAAGAATATCATCAGCTAAAGCTACAATAGGTAATATGTTAAATATAAAACCTGTAATATGTTTAGAAGATGGATTAGTTAAGCCATTAGCACAATCAAGAGGTAAAAAGCAGGTAATAAGTAAGATGGTAGAACTTATAAAAGAAAATCATGGTGAAGATTTAACTAATAAAAGAGTCATAATTGGATGTGGAGATAATAAATCTGATTTAGAATTATTAAAGAAAAAATTATCTGAAGAGCTAAAAGTAGGAGAACTTATTTTTATAAATATAGGTAGCTGTATATGCGCTCATACAGGCCCAGCCGTTGTTGGAATTGCATGTAGTGATAAATAAAAAAGATAGGCATTTTGCCTATCTTTTTTTATTAGTAAGTGTTCAAATAAATTACAACTTTACAGATAGGAAATTATGGTTTAAAATAAAATGTATTTACATACAACTGACAAAAAAATTATCAAAATAAATGTAAGTAAAGGGGGGTACTTATGGATATCAATAGAGTATTAAATTTCTCTTCAAATGCAGGTAAGTTAATGTTGCAAAGTGGTGGAGAAACATACAGAGTAGAAGAAACTATATCAAGAATATGTCAATCATTTGATGTAGACGAAGTAGACGTATTTGCTAGTCCCACAGCAGTAATAGTTTCTGTATCAGTAGATGGAAAAGTACATTCGATAGTTAAAAGAATAAAATCAAGGGGAATTGATTTAAATAGAGTACACAATATTAATTCATTATCTAGAAAGATATATAATGAAAAGTTAAGTATATATGAATGTGAAAAACAATTAGAGAAATTAAGTAAAGAAGATCCCTATGATATAAAAACACAATTAATAGTATCAGGTATTGCTACTTCATCATTTACATTAATATTTGGTGGAAGTACAAATGATATAATCGCATCTTTTATAATAGGTATTATATTAAAATTATCATTAATAGGTTTAGGAAGATCTTCATTAAATGAATTTTTCATAAATAGTATAGGTGGTGCACTTATAGCTATTTACTCAGTTGTACTTTTAGATTTTGGAATAATAAAAGAAATAGATAAATTAATTGCAGGAGCTATAATGATTTTAGTACCAGGTTTAGCACTTACCAATTCTATAAGAGATATAATTGATGGACAATTGGTTTCAGGACTGACAAAAGCATCCGAGGTTCTTTTAATAGGAATTTCAATAGCTGTGGGAACAGGTACGATTATACATTTATATCTTAAAATGAGGGGGATATAAAATGATTATAGAAGTAATAGCTGCATCTTTAGCGGCATTTAGTTTTGGAGTACTTTTTAATATAAAAGGAAAAAGATTAGTAGTAGCTTGTATAGGTGGTGGATTAGGATGGCTTGTTTATAAACTTTGCTTAGGCTATCAAATGGGAGAGGCATCATCTTGCTTTATATCAGCAATATGTTTTAGTATATATTGTGAAATATGTGCTAGAATATATAAAACTCCAGCAACCACACTGACTGTATGTTGCTTAATTCCACTAGTACCAGGGTATGGTGTATACAATACAATGTATGAATTTATAATTGGTAATTACGCAAAAGGAATGGATTATGGAATAAATACTTTAGCTGTAGCTGGGGCATTAGCGCTTGGAGTTATATTTGTATCTACTATTTTTAGGAATATTAAGATAAATAAAATAATTAATAAGATAGAAAAACGGAAAGAAAAAGTAAGTTAAAAACCTTATGTATATAGACATAAGGTTTTTTATTATTTAATTATAGTAAAGTTAGAATTTAGTTTTATATTTGCTTTTTCTCTGATTTTTTTAGCTTGTTCTTTTACTTTATCTAATAATTTAGATTCATCTAAAACTAATATTTCTTTTTCTTTCATTAACCACTTACCATCACAAATAGTAGACTCGATATTTTCACTACTCATAGCATAAACTATATTTCCAATTGGGTTGTGCATTGGTAAAGAATGAATAGTATTTGGATTTAATATTATCATATCAGCTTTTTTACCAACTTCAAGGCTACCTATTTCTTTATCTAATAAGGCACATTTAGCACCATTTATTGTAGCCATTTCAAGTATTTTTTCGGCATTAACTACAGTAGGATTTAATGTTCTACCTTTGTGTATAAGTGATGTCAAATACATATCTCTCATCATATCCATTCTATTATTTGATGGTGCACCGTCTGTTCCTATAGATACAGTAATTCCATTATCTAGCATTTCTGGTATTGAAGCAAATCCTAATACTACTTTCATTGCAGCTGCAGGGTTATGAGATACTTTGACATTATTTAATCTAAATAAATCTATTTCTCTATTAGTTAACCATACTGTATGAACTGCTAATAAGTTTGGACCTAAAGCACCTAAGCGATTTAAATGCTCTACTGTAGATAGTCCTCCACGAGTTTTGGCGAAATCAACTTCGTCAGCTATTTCGGCTATATGCATGTGTATACCAGTACGATATTTATCAGCTAATCCTTTAGTTTTAATTATTAGTTCATCAGAGTTATTAAATATTGTTCTAAGAGCAAACCATATTTTTACTCTTTCATTTGATGTATTATTATATTTTTCAAATAAATCTATTTGAGTATTTAATTCTTCTTCGCAAGTTTTTTGCCAAGCTTTAGGCAACCCTTCGCCTTGATCCATAACAGATTTTGCAAGGCATGCTCTTATACCAGTTTTATCAACTGCTTCAACCATTGCATCTACGTATTGTCCGCCTGATTCTAAGAATGTTGTTACACCAGAGCGTATTAATTCTATGCAGCAAGCAGTAGATGAGATTAATGAATCATTATATTCAAAGCTACTTTCATAAGGCCATACTCTATCTCTAAGCCAAGTTAATAAATCTACATCATCAGCTATACCACGTCCTAACTGCTGAGATAAATGAACATGCGTATTTATAAGTCCTGGCATAAGTATTTTTCCATTAGCATCATAAATTTCCGCATCTTTATTTACAATACTATCATCAAATTTACCAACAGCCTTTATTATATTATCTTCTATCAAAATATTACCATTTTCATAAACTTCTCTTTTATCATTCATTGTTATTAAGTAAGCATTTTTTATAAGTAATTGTGTCATAATTTACCAGTCCTTTAAGAATATATAGTTGAAAAATTTGTTTTATTTTAAAATATTATATAATAAATATGAACATTATTCAATTAAAAAGTTTAAAAATTCGGATTTATAACAGGGAGAAAAATCGTACTTTTAAAATAAATTTAAAGTAAAATATAAATACTTAAAAGAACTTTTATATAAATAAATATTGAAATGTTTGTTAAAAGCGTATAGAATATTAAAAAAGACAGATTATTTGGAGGAACATATGAAAATTAGACAGCTATTATCTTTAGGAATTATTCTATCTTTAACATCTTCAATATTAATAGGGTGTAGTTCAAGTAAAGAAAAGGGAGAAAAACCATCAGATACTATAAAAGTGACTATGGTATCAGATGTTGGGGGAATTAATGATCAATCATTTAATCAATCTGCTTGGGAAGGTCTTAAAAAAGCAAAAGATGAATTAGGTGTAGAAGTAAATGTTATAGAATCAAAGCAGCAATCAGATTATGCTCCAAACGTTGAAACTGCAGTAGAACAAGATGCTGATTTAGTAATAGGAATAGGATTTCAAATGGATGAAGCTATAAAAGATGCTGCTAAACATTACCCAAATCAAAAGTTTGCAATAATTGACCATTCATACGAAGATCAACCTGAAAATGTAAATTCAATAATGTTTAATGCTCAAGAGGCGGCTTATTTAGTTGGTATAGTAGCTGCTAAAAAAAGTGAAACAAGAACTGTAGGGTTTATAGGAGGAACTAAAAATCCTATAATAGAAAGTTTTGAATATGGATATTTAGCAGGTGTTGATGCAGCAGGAAATAATACTAAAGTTTTAAGACAATATGCAGATACATATACAGATGCTTCTAAAGGAAAAGCTATAGCTAACCAGATGCATAGCAATAACGTAGATGTTGTATTTACAGCAGCAGGTGACACAGGTTCGGGATCAATAGAAGCTGCAAAAGAAAATAATAAAATGGCTATAGGGGTAGATAAAGACCAAAATTCATTAGCTCCAAATAATGTTATAACATCAGCTATTAAAAGAGTTGATATGGTTGTATATAATACAGTTAAAGATTTACTCGAAGGTAAATTTAAAGGCGGAGAAGTAAGTGTTTATGGACTTAAAGAAGATGCTGTTGGAATAGCACTTACTACAAATAAAAATGTTAGTGAAGATATAATTAATTTTGTAAATGAACAGTCTAAAAAGGTACAAAATGGAGAAATTATTGTTCCTGTAAATCAAGAACAATATGATAAATTAAGTAATTAGACAACTAGGAGGAACTTAAAATGGGATTAACACCACACAATAACGCAAATGTAGGAGATATAGCTGAAACTATATTACTTCCAGGAGATCCATTAAGAGCAAAATTTATAGCAGAAAACTTTTTAGAGGATGCTGTTGAATACAATACTGTAAGAGGTATGTATGGATATACAGGGTACTATAAAGGTAAAAAAATATCTGTACAAGGAACAGGTATGGGTGGTCCATCAATGGGAATTTACTCATATGAGCTTATACATTTTTATGGAGTAAAAAATTTTATAAGAATAGGTTCGGCAGGAGCTTTAAATAGCAATTTAAAAATACAAGATATAGTAATAGGTAGTGGAGCGTGTACAGATTCTAATTATGCATCTCAATATAATTTACCAGGAATTTTTGCTCCAGTAGCTAGTTTTGAATTAACTAGAAAAGCTTATGATATAGCTAAAGAAAAAGGTATAGATGCTAAAGTCGGGAATATATTATCAAGTGACGTTTTTTATAGTGATGGTGGACTAGATTCACTTAAGGTATGGAGTAAAATGAATGTATTAGCAGTTGAAATGGAAGCAGCTGCTTTATATATGAATGCTGCAAGAGCGGGTGTAAATGCACTTTGTATGCTTACAATATCAGATTTACCATTTGAAGGTGTAGCAACAACTACAATGGAAAGACAAACAGCATTTACTAAGATGATGGAAATAGCTTTAGAATTAGCTTAAAAAAAGAGAAGTTTTTAACTTCTCTTTTTTATTACAATGAAATTATATTTTTAATTAGTAACAGTGTTAATTTCTATTTTATTATCATTAACTATATTTCTAAGCCATTTAAAAGATTTAAATCTTTTAACTATAAGAATTGCTTTAAGTATCTCTTCAGATACAGTAAATGCAACTACTAAGTAAACAGGTAAATGTAGTATAAATGCAGCAATATATGCTAAAGGTATACCTACAAACCAAAGAGTACAACCCTGTAAAATAGATCCATAAGTAGCATCTCCACCGCCTCTTAATATACCAACTATCATAACTGCATTATAAACTCTAAATAACATTATAATTGCATAAATATATAAAATATACTCTGAAGATAATTTAACTTCAGGTGATACATTAAAGAATGATACTATTGGATTAGCAGTAATTGCCATTAATATAGCTAATAATATAGAAATTCTAATTGATAAACTTGCAATTTTTTTAGATGCATTTATAGCAGATTCTTCTTTGTTTGCACCAATTTCATTTCCTATTATAACAACTGCTGCATTTGCAAGACCGAATGTAAATATCATAAATAAATTCATAATGGTACTGCATATTTGCATAGAAGCGGCAGCTCCTGTTCCAATTCTAGCATAAATTGCATTATAAGTAATATTTCCAAATGCCCAACAAGCTTCATTAGCAAGTATTGGGATAGTAATAGCAATAAGAGTAGATGATATCGATTTAGGTAATGAGAATATATAACTAAATTTTAATTTTAAGACATCTATATTCTTGTAAACTGATATAACTACTATTAAGCATTCTGTAATTCTAGCAATAAGAGTAGCTATTGCAGCACCTCTTATTCCAAGTGCAGGCATACCTAAAAGTCCAAATATAAGTATAGTATTTAAAATACCATTAACTATAAGTCCTGTAAAACTAGCCCACATTGGAAGTTGAGTATTTCCAATACTTCTAAGTCCACTAGAGAATGTAAATGTTATAGTAGTAAAGAAATAACTTATAATAACTATTTGTAAATATTGAACTCCTATTTTAACTACATCTGAATCATTAGTAAATATTGACATGATTTTTTGAGGCATTAAAAGTCCTAAAGCCATAAAAGCTATCGTTAGGACTAAAGCATAAAATAACGATTTTGATAAAACTCTTTTTATACTATCATTATCCTTTTTACCCCAAAGTTGGGCAATAAGAACTCCGGATCCGATTGCTATTCCATTAGAAAGTAGAGAGAATAAAAAGTAATATTGATTAGCTATACCAACCGATGCAAGTTCTACTTCTCCGACTTTACCTATCATCATAGTATCAAGCATATTAAGTGATGATGTTATTAAACTTTGAAGTACAATTGGCAGTGTAATTAGAAATAAGTGCTTATAAAATTCTTTATCTTTTCTATATTGGGTTATTGTATTTTTAATCATAAATGTCCTCCTTAAAAAATTCCATAAAAAATAAAAAACACCCACTTGGAGTTTTTTTCAAGTGGATGTTCAACACTCATACATCTTAAAACCGTAAGATGTATAATATATATAATTAAAACTAGTGTAGTTAAAATTTTGTACGGATTAATACAAAATCCTTATTATTATATAACATGGAATATATTAAGTCAATAAAAAAATTAAATATACATTTTTATAAAATGAATTATTGAATGAATAAATTTACTATGTTACACTTAACTTGTAAAAATGATAAAAAATATTAGAGCTAGGGGAGCTAGAATTGGCTAGCTGAGATAAAAGCCTCAACTTACAAACCCTAACTACCTGATCAAGGTAATGCTTGCGAAGGGAAGCTTTATGTATAAAGTTAACTAATTTATATATTAAATTAGTTATTTATGCTAACTATTAAAGTGCTTTCCTTATATTAAAGAAAAGTACTTTTTTTAATGTAAGGAAAAAACAATCAAAATATAATCTACATAAGCACAATAAGCTTTCTAAAAGCATTCCCTAACAAAAAAAACTTTAGGGGGTAGCACATGAAATATTCAACTCAAATGGATGCAGCAAGGAAAGGAATTATAACTAAAGAAATGGAAATTGTAGCTAAAAAAGAATCAATGGATGTAAATAATCTAAGAGATTTAATAGCTAAAGGTCAAATAGTCATACCAGCAAATAAAAACCACAAATCACTTAGTCCACATGGTATTGGAAAAAATTTAAGAACTAAAGTAAATGTAAATCTAGGTATTTCAAGAGATTGTAATAATGTAGAAAAAGAACTAGAAAAGGTTAAAACAGCCTTAGATATGAATATAGAAGCAATAATGGATTTAAGTAGTTACGGAAAAACAAGAGAATTTAGAGAAAAATTGATAAATATATCTCATGCTATGATAGGTTCAGTTCCTATGTATGATGCAGTAGGATTTTTAGATAAAGACTTAAAAGATATTAAAGAAGAGGAATTTTTAAATGTAATAAAGCAACATGCAATAGATGGCGTAGACTTTATAACTATACATGCAGGACTTACTAGAAATGTTTGTAAAAAAATAAAAAATAATAACAGACTAACTCATATAGTATCTCGTGGAGGTTCATTATTATTTGCATGGATGGAGCTAAATGATAAAGAGAACCCTTTATATACTAACTTTGATAAAATATTAGATATTTGTGAAGAGTATGATGTTACTTTAAGTCTTGGAGATGCATGTAGACCAGGATCTATAAATGATTCTACAGATGGAGTTCAAATAGATGAACTTATTGTTCTTGGAGAACTTACTAAAAAAGCTTGGAAAAGAAATGTACAAGTTATGATAGAAGGTCCAGGACATATGGCAATTGATGAGATAGAAGCAAATGTTATTTTACAAAAGAGACTATGTCATGAAGCTCCGTTTTATGTATTAGGACCATTAGTAACAGATATAGCACCAGGATATGACCATATAACAAGCGCTATAGGTGGTGCATTAGCTAGTTCTAAAGGAGTAGACTTTTTATGCTATGTAACACCAGCAGAGCATTTAAGACTACCAAATTTAGAAGATATGAAAGAAGGAATAATAGCTACAAAAATAGCTGCACATGCAGGAGATATAGCTAAAAATGTAAAAGGTGCTAGAGAATGGGACAATAAAATGAGTAAAGCAAGGGTAGAACTAGATTGGGAAGAAATGTTTAAGCTTTGTATAGATCCAGTAAAGGCTAGAAAATTTAGAGAAGAATCAAGACCGACTCATGAAGATAGCTGCACAATGTGTGGAAAAATGTGTTCTATGAGAACAGTAAAAAAAGTACTAAATAATGAAGAGGTTAGTTTAGTATAAAATTCGTTTCACTCATACTCATTGAAATTAGGAGGTGAATAAATGAAGGTTAATGGTAAAGATGTAGAATTTAAAAATAATACAAATATAATAGATTTATTAAATAACTATAATCTAAATAAAGATAGAGTTGTTGTTGAAATAAATTTTAATATAATAGATGAAAATAAATACGAAAATTACATAATAAATAAAGAAGATGTCATAGAGATTATAAACTTTGTTGGAGGTGGTTAAATGAAAATTTTTATAAATGAAATTTTGCAAGAAATAAATAAAAATATGACTGCCTACCAAGTTAAGAAAAAATATAAAGAAGATAGTGATGTATTAATATTAAATGGATATCAAATAAATGAAGATATTTTACTTAAAGATAATGATAAGATAACTCTAATAAAAAAGGGAGAAAAGCCATCTAAAGAAGAGCTAAAAAATTTATTAATAGCAAGGCATACACCAAATATACATAGTAAGTTAGAACAAGGAAAAGTGGCTATATTAGGTCTTGGAGGACTAGGATCTAATATAGCTATATCCTTAGCAAGAATAGGAGTAGGTAAATTAGTACTTGCTGACTTTGATGTTGTAGAACCATCAAATCTTAATAGGCAACAATATTTTATCGATGATATAGGAAAAAATAAGACAGATGCTTTAAAGGAAAATATAAAAAGAATAAATCCTTTTATAAATATAAAAACACATAATATATTTATAACTAAGGATAATGTGGAATATTTTAATGATGTAGATATAATAATAGAAGCTTTTGATAATCCGAAATATAAGGCTCAAATATGTAACTATGTGTTAATAAATATGAAGGACAAGTATTTAATAGCATCTTCAGGGATGGCAGGATATTATGATTCAAATATTATAACTACAAAAAAGATAAGAGATAAGTTTTATATTTGTGGAGATTTTATAAATGAAGCAAAAATAGGAGAAGGTTTAATGTCACCAAGAGTAGCTATTTGTGCGAATCATATGGCTAACATAGCTACAAAAATATTAATAGAAGAATAACTAAAAGGGGAATTTTATAATGGATAAATTAATTTTAGGAAATTATGAATTTAACAGTAGACTTTTAATAGGAACAGGGAAGTATGGTTCAAATGATATTTTACCAAAAGTTATAGAAGAAAGTGAAAGTGAAATAATAACGATGGCTTTAAGAAGAGTTGACTTGGATAATAAAGAAGAAAATATACTAACTCACATTCCAAAATCTATGACTATACTTCCAAATACATCTGGGGCTACAAATGCCAAAGAAGCAGTAAGAATAGCAAGAATAGCTCGTAAAATGGGGTGTGGAAATTTTATAAAAATAGAAGTGATAAATGATAATAAATATTTGCTTCCTGATAACGAAGAAACAATAAGAGCTACAAAAATATTATCAGATGAAGGATTTATAGTTCTTCCTTATATGAGCCCCGATTTATATGCAGGAAGAAAGTTAATAGAAGCAGGTGCATCAGCAGTTATGCCTCTAGGATCACCTATTGGGTCAAATCGAGGAATTAAGATGAAAGAAATGATAAGAATAATGATAGAAGAATTAGATATACCGATAATAGTAGATGCAGGGATTGGAAAACCATCTCAAGCAATGGAAGCTATGGAAATGGGCGCAGCAGCGGTTTTAGTTAATACAGCAATAGCATCAGCGGGAGACCCTATAAAAATGGGAAGAGCTTTTAAGTTAGCTGTAGAAGGTGGTAGAGAAGCCTATCTTGCAAAAACTGGTTCTGTATCAGATTATGCTAATGCATCATCACCATTAACTGGTTTTTTAAGTAGTGCAAATAGTTAGTAAAAATTAGTTTATTTATAAAGGGGGTGTTAAAATGAGTTTTTATAATGTTATAGAAAGCTATAAAAATATAGATATAGATGAATATATGAATAATGTTAAAGATGAAGATATTATTAAAAGTTTAAACAAAAAAAATCTTGATGAGTATGATTTATTAAATTTACTTTCAAAGAAAGCGTCTAATTATTTAGAAGAAATGGCACAAAAAGCAAATAAAATAACTAATCAATACTTTGGAAAAACTATATGTTTATATACTCCTATGTATATAGCCAACTATTGTGTAAATAAGTGTGTATATTGTGGCTATAATTTAGAAAGTAAAATAAAAAGAAAAAAGCTTAATTTAGAAGAAATAAAACTTGAAGGAGAAGCTATATCTAAAGAAGGATTTAAACATTTATTAATTTTAACAGGAGAAAGTAATATTCATTCAAATACTGAGTATATTTCTCAAGCCGTAGATAGTTTAAAAGAAAAATTTTCTTCAATAGGTATTGAGGTTTATCCAATGGAAACTGATGACTATGAATATATGGTCAAAAAAGGAGTAGATTCACTTACTATATATCAAGAGGTCTATGATGAAGAGATTTACAAAGAGGTTCATATTAAAGGCCCAAAATCTAATTACAAATTTAGACTAGATGCTCCAGAAAGAGGAGCAAAAGCAGGTATAAGAAGTTTGTCAATAGGAGCACTTTTAGGGCTTAATGACTTTAGAAAGGAAGTTTTTTATACATTATTGCATGGGAAATACTTAAAAAAAAATTATCCTCAAGTTGAATTATCTTACTCTGTACCAAGAATAAGACCTTTTAAAGGATGTTATGAAGGAATAAAAGAAGTAAATGATAAAGATTTAGTTCAATCTATATTATGTATTAGATTATTTGATAACAATGGTGGAATAAACCTATCAACAAGAGAAAGATTATCACTAAGAAAAAATTTAATACCACTAGGTATAACAAAATTAAGTGCAGGAGTTTCTACAGATGTAGGAGGACGAACTCAAAAGGATGATGATACATCACAATTTAAAATAAGTGATGAAAGCAGCGTAGATGAAATTAAAGATATGCTAAAAAGTATTGGATATCAACACATATTTAAAGATTGGGAGAGGTTTTAATGTATCTTATTACAAATAGAAATCTTTGTAACGAAAATAGATACATAAATGTTATAGAGGAAAGTATTTTAAGTGGAATAGAAAATATAATAATAAGAGAAAAAGATTTAGATAATACCAGTTTAGAAAAAATATATATAAAAATAAAAGAAACTTTAGAATATATAAATATTAAAGATTATAATGTAAATTTAATAATAAATAGCAATTTAGATGTATTTGAAAAAACTAATGCTGATGGGATACACCTTACATTAAATTTATTTGAAAATCTTGTAAGGAATAAATACAAATTTAATAAAGAAAAAATTTTAGGGTTATCATTACATAGTATTAAAGATATTATTTATGTAGAAAAAATAATAAAAAA
>NZ_JAFFPK010000022.1 GCF_017590215.1 Clostridium sp. CCUG 7971 | reverse complement strand
TGAAGATTTGGATTTACTTTTCCATTTCCAGCCATTATAGATGCTGCTAATGCAACTACTATTCTTTCTTCTTCATCATCTTCTACTACTGTTTGTGCTACTTCTTTCTTAACATCAACTTTAGGCTTTTCTTTGAATATATTCTTAAATGAACCTAATATAACTGAAATTACTAGTAACGTTAAGAATACTATTGTCATACTCGATACCGTTATTGATAAGGCATCTATCATTGTTAATTGATTTCCCATAATATTATCACCTATTCTCTACATAGTTACTGTTATATACTGAATACTATTTTCATTAGTATCAGTTTCTTCTTTAACATTCTTATTATATTTTTGTTCTAAGAATTTTAAAGCTACTTGTGGGAATAATGCATATGCTAGTACGTCTTCATCGCTCTTAGCTAATTCTCCGGCCTCTTTTTTCATAGCTTCAAATTCTGGGTCTAATAAATCTGCTGGTCTAACTGTTATTACTTCTTCATCACCAATAATCTTTCTTTGAATTTCAGGGTCTATCTTAGCTGGTGCTTTTCCGTACTGCCCCCTTACATAATCCTTTATTTCTTTAGGAACTAATTTATATCTCTCTCCTGTTAAAACATTAAATAATGCTTGAGTACCTACCATTTGACTCATAGGAGTAACAAGTGGTGGATATCCTAAATCTTTTCTTACTCTTGGAACTTCATTTAATACATCTTCATATTTATCAGCTGCACCTTGTTGTTGCATCTGAGATAATAAATTCGATAACATTCCCCCTGGAACCTGATATTTTAACGTTTGTGGATCTGTTAATAATACTTTTGGATTTAATATTCCTTCGCTCATATACTTATCTCTTATCGGCTTAAAGTACTCTGCAACTTTTAAAAGTGCATCCATATCTAATCCTGGATTTCTATCCATTTCAGCAAAAGTTACTGCTAATGATTCTGTTGGAGGTTGAGATGTTCCTCCACTAAATGGAGATATAGCTGTATCGATTATATCTACCCCCGCTTCAACAGCTTTCATATATATCATGTCAGCTATTCCACTTGTACAGTGAGTGTGAAGTTCTATTGGTAATTTAGTAACGTTTTTCATACGCTTAACTAAATCATAAGCATTGTATGGTGTTAAAACTCCTGCCATATCTTTAATACAAATTGAATCTGCTCCCATACCCTCCATTGTCTTAACTAAATCTAAGTAGTACTCTGTAGTATGTATTGGACTTGTTGTGTAAGATATTGCACATTGGCAATGTCCATTATATTTTTTTATAGCTTTCATTGATGCTTCTATATTTCTTACATCATTTAGGGCATCAAATACTCTTATTATATCTATACCATTTTTT
>NZ_JAFFPK010000021.1 GCF_017590215.1 Clostridium sp. CCUG 7971 | reverse complement strand
TTTTTTATAGATAATTCTATAAATCTATCTACAGTATCATCTGCATAGTTTCTGTATCCAAGTAAATTCTGACCTCTTAAAAGCATTTGAAGCTTTGTATTTTTTACTTTTGATTTTATCTTTCTTAATCTTTCCCAAGGATCTTCATCTAAAAATCTTATACATGCATCAAATGTAGCTCCTCCCCATACCTCTAAAGAATGATACCCCACTTGATCCATAGTCTCTAATATTGGTATTATTTCATCAGTTTTCAACCTAGTTGCTATTAAGGATTGATGTCCATCTCTTAAAGCCGTTTCAGTTATTTTAAGCTGATTCATTTTAATATTACACTCCCCCCTAAAATTTTCTTAAGCTAAATGTGATATTGCTTAAAATTAATAATTCACTAAAATACTAAATTTTAATTTTTTATTAACTTTTTAAATGATAATCTCTTATACTCCTAAAATATTAACCTATTTGTATATTTTTACTTAACTTCTTTATTCAAGATTATTATATAACGTTTTCCTCATTTTTTTAATATATTTTTATGTTTTTTTATGTTTTTTATTTTTTCTAAAAATTTCTCACGCTAAAAAGTACTATAAATTATTTATAGTACTTTTTATATAGGTGATTATTTGTAAATATCAAAAAATTCTATTTTAAATTTTTCTATATTATTACTATATTCAACAATTGTTTCTTCTTCTTCCTTTACTTTTTTAATAGGGAACTCAACTGTAATCTCTGTACCTTCATTTAGCCTACTTTTTATATCAATACTTCCATCTTGAACTTCTACTAATGACTTTGATAAATATAGCCCTATTCCACTACCAAATTCATTTGATACTCCTCCATCTTCTATTTGTTTAAATCTTCCAAATATATCTGTAAGTTTTTCTTCATCAATTCCTACGCCATTATCTTTAACCATTATTTGTACTTTATTTTCTACTTTATACACTGCAACTAATATTTCGCCTTCAGATTTTGTAAACTTAATAGCATTAGATAATAAGTTTAATACTATTCTTTCAATAGTCTCAGGATCTAATCCGACTAACAGTATTTCTTCATTAGTATCAAATATTAAATTTAGATTTTTTGCACTTGCATATGGTTGTACAGAACTTACTATTTCTTCAATTAAATACACAATATCAAAGTTTACAGATTTTATCTTGTAAATTTCAGACTTTACTTGTGATATGTTTATAATATTATCAATAAGTCTTACGAGCCTAAGCATATTTTGCTTTATAATCTTTACATGATTTGTTATTTCATTATGTCCATCTTTGACTTTATTTTTATTATATAAGTTTTCTACTAATTGAGTTGAGCTATATATATTATTTAATGGAGTTTTTAATTCATGAGACATGTTGGCATAAAATTCTATTTTCAATTGATCATATTCTCTCTGCCTTATTAGTATTTCCTTTATTCTTTCGGCTTCTCTTTGCTGACCTAAATCCTCAATTAATTTTACTTTAAATCTTTCTTCTCCCATATACCAAGTTTTAGTTGATATCTTTATCTCTTTTATTTTTTTGTCTTCATTAACTATATATATACTTTTATCCTTTTCTCCAACATGTAGATTATATAAAAACTTAGTGTATAGCCTATCTCTATATTTAGTTGATAGTTTTTCTATTGTTTTCCTATCTCCTCTTATACCAAATATCTCTCTAAACTTTTTATTAGTATAAATTATTTTTTCATCACTTGCTGATTCAATTATTATACCTTCTGGTACAGAGTTTAAAACTTGTCTATAAATTTGATTTTGTCTATTTACACCTTTATATGTATTTATTTCCTCAGTCATATCTTTTAAAATTAATATTTTATGATTACTATCATCATCTATATAATCATCTACAGTTATTTCTATGTTCCTATTTGTGCACTCTCTATCTTCCATAACCATCGTTATAAGATTATAATCTTTTGCATTTTCTTGTATATTTTTAATTTTTTCCTCAATGGTTAAATTTAATTTATTATAATGTTTGTTATCTAAAAATTCGATATTAAATGTTTTATAATAATCTAATAAATTCATACCTTCTATATCTTCTTTACTATATCCAAATAACTTTGAGAAGCTTTTATTTATTCCTAAAATATCAATATTTTCTATTAAATTACTGGAAGTTCTAATCATTATAGCACATGGTATATTCTCAATTATATATTCATACTCTTTTTTTATGTCTTTAAGTTCTTGCTCTAATTTGATTTCTTTTGTAATATTATTTAAACAAATTAAGTAAGTATTATCTAATAAATTATTATTTATATTTAAAGTATAAATATCTTCATCTAAATAAATAATTTTATCTGCTATGCATTCTTTATTTTTGTTAATTATAATATCTTCTCTTATTTGTTTATAATCTTTTACGTTTATTATTAAATCAAAAAAGTTTTCTATTTGATCATTAAAAATATTTTTATATTTATTATTTGTATATAATATATTAAATTCATAATCTGTAATTATCCATATATTCGGCATAGCATCTAAAGATTGATTTAATAATTCATTTCTTTGGTTTATATATTTTTTTATTTTATTACAAATTTCAATTTCATTTTTAATTGCAACATTTATTTTATTTAATTGCTTTGATTTATTATCAAGTTCTTTGTTTGTATTTAACAACTCACAATATGGATTTTTTATTATATTTTTTATACAATATTGATATCCATAATATGTATAATTAAATAAAATAAGATATATAACTCCTTTAAGTAAGTATATATGAGTTAAACTGTATTTAAAAATATATACAACATATAAAACACCTAATATATTACCAATTAAAGATATGAGTGATAAGTTTTTTATCATTTCATAATGATTCATATTTTTACTTTCTTTTGTTTGAGATAATACTGCATTATAAATAGCTATGCTAAGGTTAATGAACATAAATAAATTATTAGTTAACATTCTATTTATATGCAATATACACATACTATATATAAATGCTAAAATTATATAAAACATTATTAGACTGTATTTTTTTGTTATTTTTTTTTCATTATGTCTAATATATATAAAGTTAGTTAGGTTTATTATGATAAAATTTAATATAAAAAATTGAAATACGTTTTCTTCTACTTTAACAGCGCTTAATCCTGCTAAAATAACTAATACTATACTACTTATATTCATTATATTAAAAAATTTCTGATTTTCTAAAACTATATTATGGCCTATTGTATATATAAATATCCATAATAAACTTATTCTTACTATATTTATAAATGTAGAGTAAAGATCAATATTTATTATTCCAATAATAGTAAACATGATGTTAATTATTATATATCCTCTACAATCTTTAATTAATCTTTTTAAATCGTTACTATCTTCTTTTATATCAGCACAACTTGCATTCATAAAATTCCCCACTTTTTATATTTTATATAAATATATTAACATTAATTTCAAAAAAAATTTGTCGTTTTATGAATTTACATAAACTTTTTTATAATAAAAGGAGTAGCTAATAGCTACTCCTTTTTATTAAACTAAAATGACGGAATTATACTTCTTTTATATTGTTTTTCTATAAATTCTTTTACTTCCTGACTAGTTAATGCTTTTGATAATACTTGTATTTTTTCAGAATATTTTAATTTAAATTAATTTTTAAACATATATAAAAAATAAAATACCTCAATAAAAAATTATATTTATGAGGCATTTTATTTATAATATATTATTTTTGTTTGTTTGTATTATTAGTAGTATTAGGCTTGAATCCTAATGCTTTATTCATGTCTTCTATCATTTTGTTAAATCCATTTTCAGTTTTGTCTTTTATTCTTGTAGCTTCATCAACTGCTGATATAAATTCGTCTTGGCTTTTATTCATTATATCTTTTGGAAGCTCATCTAGTTTTTTAATTCTTTCATCTAAGTTAGCTATTGTTTTTTCTCCCTCTGCAATCAAATCTTCATTCATTTTCTTTAACTTTTCATCTTCTGTTTTCCCATCTTTTTTTAGCGAATCTACAAATGATTTAACTTTATCTCTACTATCTTTATATGCAGCTTTTAGATCTGATACATATTTTTCATTTCCTGGATATTTGTTTGTCTTATAGTATTCATTTACACTTTCTGTATTCTTATACATACTATAATCAGCTAGTCCTGTCATATATTCGTTATAATGTTTAGAGTAGTTAGCTGTATAGTCTTCTCCTGCAGGTACATTCTTTTGTTCTGATGGTGCTGCTGGCGTTGGTGTTGGTTCTGGAGTTTTCTTAGTACATGCCACCGCTCCTAATGATATTGCTAGTGCTATACCTACTGTTATTAATTTTTTACCTTTCATATTCTTCCTCCTCGGTTTATTTTGTTAATTTATTTTTATTTGATATGTATCATATCAATTCTTCATTAATATATTGGTCTAACTTTCTAAATTTATACCTAATATATCTTCTATTTGATCTAAAGTTTCATCAAATTTATTTTTTCTGTTATATCGTCATCTAAATTAGTTTTTAAGTATTGTATTAACTCTTTAGTTGGTTTTTTTAAAATATTTTCATCTATTTTAGCTATTGCTGTTTCTTTAACTTTTATATCATCCATTAATACCTTGCATTCTTCTACTAATTTATCATTTAGTTTTTTTAACTTATCATCATCTATTTCTAATCCTATAATAGATTCTTCAAAAGCTTTTATATTTATTTTGCTGTCATTTAATGATTCTTCTAAATCATTTAGAAATTTTTCATGATTTATTTCACCTTTTTTAGCTACTATATCTTCTAAATCATCATAATTTTTTAAATCTAATGGTTTTATGTATTTTTCATAACTTTTAACTAGATTCTCTTTATATTCTGCTTTACTCATTGGTGATTTTTGCTTATCTATATTCTCATCTATTTTATTTGGTTGTGTAGTTGGTTCTTCTGTTTTTTTATGTTGTGGTGTGCATCCTGAAATATTAAAGATGAAAAGTATAAAAAGACCTAATAGTAATATACGTTTCATAATTGTGACTCCTTTCATTTAAAACTTTATTTTTCAATATTATTATTTGTAAATTTCATAAAATTATTTATAAAAATTTTAAATTAAAATAATTAATAATTTTATGAATATTTGTCATCAAAAAAGGTTACCATTTGTTAAATAGTATTTTTGATTTATTATCATTCTTAATTAAGGAGATTTAATTATGAACTTTTATTCTTGTGAAAATAAGATGAATTCATCCTATATAAAATGGCTTATAGAGTTATTAGGTCCTGTGCTTATGGGATCTAAGCCCTGTGAAATAGTCACAATTCCAGCATTTGATAAATCTAAAGAGAGTAAATTAGATGATATTTATAGTCATTTTAATAATTGTAAAAAAATAGATATTGTTGTTATTAATAAAGAAAAAAAAGGATATAAAATTCTATTTATAAATAAAGAATCTTTAGCTAATCAATTAAATAATATAAAAATTAAAAATCTATTAAAGTTTTTAGGTTATCCTGTAGATTTTAATGTTGAGTCTACTCTTTCTCATTTAATCGATAAATTAAAAGGAGACATTTTTCCTGATGAAATAGGAATATTTTTGGGGTATCCGCTTAAAGATGTTGTCGGATTTATGGGATATGGAAACTATGAGTTTCATAATACAAAATATTGGAAGGTTTATGGAGATCCAAAGCCATCTAAAGATTTGTATTATAAATTTTTAGATCACAGAAAAAAAATTAGAAGTATGCTTCGTTCTCAAAGTGTTGAGGTTATAATTTCGTCATTTTAATAATTAATTATATAAAAGCCCTTATAGTATTTCTATAAGGCTTTTATATAATTAAAAATTTTAATAATTACTATTTAAATATTCCAAATGGTTTTCCAACTGGTAAAAATACTTTTCCAAAGTGAGTATTTAAAACAGATGCACCACATCCATAGAATGAAAATATTGCTATTAATAATTCAGAATACGCCGCAATTTGATGTGCTAATTCTGGAATTATATTAAATGACATTAATGTTAATCCTATAAATAAAAAGTCTATAAATACAAATATTGCAAATAATACCTTGTGAGTTTCCATTGCTCCTATAGTCATAAATAATGTAAATATTAAGTATCCTAAATATGCAAATCCTAATTGCTTTGTATCAATACTTGAAGCAAGCTCTGCTCCGAATACTCCGTTTTGTATTAACCATGTGAATCCAACAGCAAACCAGAAAAATGCATACGCTCCAAATGCTGTTGCTCCAAAAGTATTATTGTGTTTGAAATCATTTATACATGCCATTAACTGAGCTGAAGCACCTAAAAAGATTGCCCATGGTATTATTAATGATACTCCTGATGTTAATCCTAATTTTTGAGATGATGCTACAAGTGTTATAATTGCTAATCCGAAAAGTCCTAGCGCTGATGGGTCCGCTACAACTATCTTAACTTTATTTTCGTTCATTTTTTCCTCCTGCTATAATTTTATATATAATAATATTATACATTTTTGTTTATTTTTTGCAATAAAAATTTTTTATACATTTATTATTTGTTTATTTATAAATTTTTATAGCAATCATTTGGAACATATATTTATATACATCCATAGCTTATATAATAGGTACTACTATAAAATATAAGGAGGAAGAAATATGGATTTTCAATCTCCAAGACCCAGCATTAAAACTGTAACTACCAGTGACTTATACGATATCATAGATAAATGTAAAAGTAAGACACTTCGAATTACTTATTGTTCTTTAACATTAAATAAACAATGTGTAAATACCAAAACAATAACAATGAGAGTAACTAAAATAAATAGACCTTGTGAAATGGTAGAGGGTGTAATTTTAAGAAATGGAGAGCCTGTTGAGGATATTATATTAAAAAATAGTCAAATATTAAATATTCAATGCATGGGTGAGGTCCAAACTCCAGATAAATCTTATATTTTTGACATAATTAGAAACTGTAGGTGATTTGTAAGAATAACACAATGTACAAACTTAGAGGAAAGCCAATGTAAAAATACCACAAACTTTCCATTTTTAGTTACTGATATAGATGAGAGAAATAATAATATTAAAGGATATAGAATAAGAAATAGCTCTATTCTTGAATATACTTTAATCGATGTAAGCTTAATTACTAGAGTTGAATGTTTAACTCAAAATAGTGCACCTAATCTACCTTGGAATTTGATTTCATATTTAAAAAGTAAGATTAATAAATAAATTTTAATAAAGGAGATGACATTATGAAATATGTAAGCTATGCGTGCGGTTATATAGTTGATATACGAAAAATAGATAATGAAACCACTTTTATAACTATAGGTAAAGATATTAATAACATTTATACTTATATTACTTTAGTTGTATCACCTAAAACTTTAATTTTAGACTCAGAATGTAATGAAATTTCTATAACAAATTTAAATATTAGAGATACAGTACTTGCTTATCACTCTAATGCAATGACTATGAGCATACCACCTCAAACAAAAGCTTATATAATCGAATTAAAATAATAAATTAAGAAAAAGAGCATACATAAGAATGCTCTTTTTTATTTTGTTACTCTTATATATTTTTTTGCACTAGCAATATAATAAACTATATAAATAAGTGTAAATATGAATATTGATCCAAATGTTACTATATAACCACTTTCATTAAATAAACCATTAATTGCATATCCTGCAACTATACTATGAATGACACCTACTATTATAGGCATTGAGAAAAATATTCCTACTTGCTTATATATAGCTTTATTTATATATTCCTGGCTAATACCTAATTTTCTCAGAGTTTCAAATCTTACTTTATCAATACTTGCATCAGATATACATTTAAAATACATTATACTTCCAAGTGATATCATAAACACTAATGTTAAAAAAATACCAATAAAGTATACTGAATTTATAAAGTTATAATCATCTTCATTAAACATATCAAAACTAAACATAGACATATCTGTATGCTTTTTTATATAACTTGATATTTTATTTGTATTTTCATAGTTTTTTAAAGTTATACCTCTAAATTTTATTATATCATCGTATTTTAAATTATTTTCAAAGTATAAATAATCCTTATCATTTACAATTAAAATTCCTGAATCTGTTAACACTCCAGTTATAGAAGATGCAAAACCATCATTTATTTTTATTTTTTTATCACCTATATTCATATTTATTTTTAAGTTAAATGCATTTATAAGATTTTTAGGAATTATTATTATAGCTTCACCTTCTTTAGGATTATTTTTTATTATTTTCTTTTCATTTACTAATTTTTTATTATCCATAATATGTTCTATATCTGAGTATCTGATTATATTAAAATCATTTATATATGAATTTAAATTAGTTTTATATGGTATAAAATCTAAATTTGCTTTAAAATCTATTTCTTCTTTACTTAATTTAATAGCTTCATCAACTATTTTATCATCATTAGAATTTTGACTAATATAGTATAAGCTATATGGAACCTCGACTTCTTTTCCACCTGAAATTAAGTTTATCATGCAAAAAGCAGTTATAAGACTTGTCAATGTACAAGTTATTAAAATAGCAACTTGAGCTAATGTTTTATTGTTATTTTTTATTCTAAATATTATATTATTATAACTTACTATATTAGTTTTTTTATATAATAACTTTTTATTTTTTATTATTTTGCTTATTATTAATGTAAAAAATCCTTTAAATAAATACAAAGTACCAATCATAATCATAATAACTGTTCCCATTATAGCTATTGGAAATGGTATATTAAATCTTTTATATCCTACAATAAATATATAAGCTAGTATTATTACAAAAAAACCTAATAATCCCTTTAATGTAGAGCCTTTAGCGTTTTCAACTTGATAGACATTTTTTGCATTTATTAATTTTGTTATATCTGTTTTTATTAAGGTTATATACTCTTTTATAAATACAAATAAAAGTATACTTAAAAATACTAAAGAAGTTATAATTATAGCTAAACTTGATACTTCAAACTTTATAACTGCATCTATCTTAGCTACTTTTACAATTGCCATTAAAAATAGCTTATTAACTAATATCCCTAAAAATATCCCCACTATTAATGCGATTATTCCTGTAATTAGACCTTCAGTTGCAAATAAAAGTGCTATCTTATTGTTTTCAACTCCCATAAATGTATATATTCCAAACTCTTTTTTTCTTTGTTCTATAAAAAAGCTACTTGAATAAGATATGAAAAATATAAAGAATAAAACTAGTACTACTGCACACATATTTGTTATCATAGCTACTGTTTTAAGCTGAGATAGTGCTTTAATTTGATCACTAAATATAAATGATATAAAATTATAAAAAACTGTTATTGAAAAAACCATTGAAAATATATACATTCCGTAATTTTTTAAATTTTGTTTTAAATTCATTGTTGATAACCTAAATAAGTTCATTTACTTCACCTCCAAGAGATGTTAGTAAATCCATTATATTTTTGAAAAATTCTTTTCTTTTTCCATTGCTATCTATTCTTGCATTTAATTTTCCATCTTTTATAAAAATTACTTTTTTAGAGTAACTTGCTGCAAATGCATCATGAGTTACCATAATTACTGTAACATTAAACTTTTCATTCATATCCTTTAGACAATTTAAAAGTTCTGATGATGATTTAGAATCAAGTGCTCCAGTTGGCTCATCTGCAAATATTATAGACGGTGATGTAATTAGAGCCCTAGCTGCTGCAACTCTTTGTTTTTGACCTCCTGATAATTCATATGGATATTTTTTAAGATGACCATCTATTCCAAAAAACTTTGATAGTCTAATAATTTCTGATTGTATATAACTTTGTTTTTTACCTACTATAACAAGAGGAAGTGCTATATTATCTTCTACACTCATACTATCTAATAAATTATAGTCTTGAAATATAAATCCTATATTATCTCTTCTGAACTTTGATATTTCTTTGTTATTTAAGGCATGAACATCTTTATTATCATAATATACCTTTCCTTCAGTTGGCTTATCTACTGTTGATAAAATATTCAAAAGTGTAGTTTTTCCTGCACCTGATGGTCCCATTATACTTACAAATTCACCCTTTTTAACTTCTAAGTTAATATTATCTATAACTTTAAATTTATTAGTTTGAGTATTATACTCTTTGTTTAAATTAACAACTTTTAACATATTAATCTACCTCCAAATCATAACTATACATATATTTTATAAATTTAAGCACTTATAATCAATCCATCATCCTTACAATTTGGATATTAAAATTACATTTATGTAACATTAGAAATTGTTTTATTTAGAGCGTAAAATAATCTGATAAATTATAAAATGTTATATATATATCACAAAATTCACATTGAGTTGAAGATACATCTATGCTGTGACTTAATTTATTCAATATTTTTTTAGATATATAAAGGCCCATCCCTGTTGATTTAGTTTTTTTACGACCATTCTTTCCTGTGAATCCTTGGTCAAAAACTCGTTCTATATCTTGTGGTGCTATTCCAATCCCATTGTCTTTTATATGTAACTTTATACTTTTCTCATCTTTAGCTGTATAAATTTCAATTTGTCCGTTTTCTTCTATATATTTACATGAATTATCTATTATTTGCTCTACTATGTGAATTATCCACTTTTTATCAGTTAATACATTAACATCTAAATTCTCTAGTTTTAAGTCTATCTTATTGTATATAAATAAATGTTTATTTCGTCTTACAATTTCTTTTATCACTTTTTCTAAATTAACTTCTTCTATTAAAAAATCTGAACTATAGTTTCCAGACCTTGATATATATAACGCTTGGCCAACTAGACTTTCAATTCTTTTTAGCTCTATATTTATTTCTTTGTATAAACTATTTTCATTTTGTAAATTATTTTGGTTTTCTAATTCTTTAACTCTTTGAGATATTATTTCAAGTACCGCTATTGGTATTTTCACTTGATGTATCCAATTTGTCATATAATCATTTATTTCTTGAAGTTCATATTTTAAGCTTTGTATATTATTTTCATAGTCATTTATCTTATTGTCTATAACATCATAAAAATATGGATTAACTAAACCATTTTCTTTTTTTATATTATTATTTACATGGTTATATATCTCATTATATTTTTTTTATATTCAAAATATCCAAATATAAAAAATATTATACAAATTATTATTATTAATGCATTTATATAAATTAAACTATTTAATACATGTGATAAATTCAAGTCTAACACTACATTTAAATTTAAAATAATCAATATTGCAAAAACTAAAAACAAATATATTCTTACTTCCTTTAAATATCTAAAAATATTCATTATATACTATACCCTTGTCCTTTTTTAGTAGTTATAAAATTATCTAAACCTATTATTCCTAATTTTTTTCTAAGCCTATTTATATTTACTGTCAACGTATTTTCACTTATAAATTCATCACTATCCCAAAGTTCTTCTATTATTGTATCTCTATTTACAATATTACCTTGATTTTTAATTAAAATATTAATTATCTTAAATTCATTTTTAGTTAATTCAACGAATTTTTCCTTAAAGTAAATTTTACTTTCTAAAATATTAAGTATTACATCTTTATATTTGATTATATCGCTATTTAAACTATTATTATATGAATATGTTCTTCTAAGTATAGCTTGAACTTTTGCTACTAGAACCTGTGGAGAAAATGGCTTTGTTATATAATCATCTCCACCTAAATTTATAGACATTACTATATCCATATCACTATCTCTTGATGATATAAATATTATTGGAACTTTCATAAAGTTTCTAATTTGACTACACCAGTAAAATCCATCATAACAAGGTAAATTAATATCCATCAATATTAGTTTTGGGTTAGCTTTTATTACCTCGTTAGTTATATCTTCTAAATTTTCTACTTCATGTACGTTATATCCCCACTTACTTAGATGTGTATTAATTTCTCTACTTAAAGCCTTATCATCTTCTACAATAAATATATCTATCATATTTATCACCCTCTTATTTTTATTTTAATATATTATCTGAAAATTATTGTATCAGAGTTATACAATTTATGTAAATTTATAATTTATATGTGATTAAATGTAAAAATACCCAAACCTATTATTTAATAGGCTTGGGCATTTTTTATATAAATTTTTAGTTACATTTACTATAGCCACATTGAAGGCAAATTGCACATCCTCCTGTAGGTATTATTGTCTCACTTTTACATTCAGGGCATACAAATTTTTCTACTTCATCTGTAGTTATAGATATTTCTTTTTCTATGCTAACACTTTCTTCATCTTTTGTTTTTTTACTTTTTTTAGGCTTTTCATTTATTAGAATTCCACTTCTTTTGCATCCATCTCTGTATATAGTTATTCCTTTTAAGTTGTTTTTATAAGCCTCAACATATATATCATAAACTTCTTCAACGGTTGCTTCATGTGGCAAGTTTATTGTAGAAGAAATAGATGCATCTATACTATTTTGCCATGAACTTTGCATTTTTATTCTTTCTATTGGTTTTAGGGTCATAGCTGTTTCAAATATATTTGGTAGCTCATCCTCATTTTCTATATTATTAATATGCATATATTCAGATACTACCGGTGTATATACTTTGTAATATACATCCTCATCATGTAATGATTCTGTTTTTCTAGTGTATGATGTATTAAACATTGGCTCAATTCCTCCACTAATGCCTAGCATTGTAGATATTGAACCTGTAGGTGCTATAGTTAATATTTGCGAATTTCTAAGTCCATATTCTTTAACTAATTGTTCTACATCTTCAGTAATATTTTCTTTGAAAAACTTAGAGTTTAATACTGCTTCTTTGTTATATTTTTCATATGTTCCTAATTCCTTAGCTAACATCGCTGATTGTTTTACTGCTGCATTTAGCATAGTTTTAGATAATTCTCTACATAGTTTTATAGACTCATCACTACCGTATCTTAAGTTAAGTTTTATTAGCATATCTGCAATTCCCATAACCCCTAACCCTATTTGTCTATAATTTGTAACCGATTCAATTTGTTCATTAAGAGGATGTAAGCTTATCCCTTCTTCTAAAACTTCGTTTAATCCTATAACACAATCAGATACACATGATTTGAATTTTTCTATATCAAATATTGCATTTTTGGTAAATGGTTCTACTATAAATTCTGCTAAATTTATAGAACCTAGCAAACAACTTCCACCTGCAGGAAGTGGTTCTTCTGCACATGGATTTACTCCTGCATACTTAAAGTTTTTATCTTCACTTAATAGGTGATTTTTTTCTATATTATCCCAAAACAGTATTCCCGGTTCTGCATAGTCCCAGTTATTTTTTATTAATTTCATAAATAATTCTTTTGCATCTACTTTTTTAATTATTATTTGTCCAGTATCTTTAACTTCAAATTTGCATTCATATTCTTTATTATTTAATACAGCATCCATAAATTCTTTATTTATTCTCACTGATATATTAGCTTTAGTAACTCTTTCTAAGTCAGTTTTTATATCTATAAATTCTTCTATATCTGGATGACTTACATCCATTGATATCATAAGAGCTCCACGTCTTCCTTTCTGACCTATAAGACCCGTTGTCATAGAATAAAGATCCATAAAAGATACAGCCCCTGTAGTAGTTCTTGCAGAGTTATGAACTAAAGCACCACTTGGTCTAAGATTTGATATATCAATACCAACACCTCCACCATAACTAAATGTTTTAGCTAATTTTTTTGCAGTGTCAAATATGCTTTCTAAATTATCTTCTGGTTTATTAAGTACATAACAATTAGAATACGTTACTTTTATTCCATCTTTATTTAAACCTCTATTTGCTAATATTCTTCCGGCAAATAAAAATTTACGCTCTCTTATTAATTTTGATATTTTTTTATTTCCTCCAGATACCCTCTCTATCCAACTGTCAAAACTTTCATTTTCATATTGATACTTATTAGACCATATCGATTTTTGCAGTTCATCCATTTTCCATTTAGAACTTCTTATATCCGCTCTTTTTTCTCTATATAAAATATACTTTTTAGCTATATCTTTTCTATTTGATTCCATAAGTAAATCTTCAACTTTATCTTGTATTTCCTCTACTGTAAAATCTTTTTTACTATTTTTTATTTCTTCTTCTATTTTTAAAGATATCGACTTTGCTAAATCTATGTCTATTCCAAATTTACTATTTATACTAGATTTATAAACAGCATTAAATATTTTATTTTTATCAAAGACTTCTTCACTTAAGTCTCTTTTTATTACTTTGCACATTCAAATCCCTCCAATTTTAAATACTATTTTAACATTTACTTCATACCCAACTTTTCGATATATACACAATATATTGTATCACACTTTTTATACTTTCCTATATATTGTGTTTTATAATTGTTATAAAGTAGAAATTGTAAATATTAAAATTTATTAAATTTATCTGTTAAATGTATATTTTGAATATATTTTTAACTTATTTAAATGTTTTTTGAAATAGTACTTGTTTTTATTTTTTATATAATATATACTTATGGAACAGACTTATTTTAATAAGTTTGGATTTTTTAAATACACGGAGGATTTTTCTAATGAAAAACGGAATAGTAAAATGGTTTAACAGTGAAAAAGGATTTGGATTCATATCTGTAGAAGGTGGAGATGACGTTTTCGTACATTTTTCAGCTATACAAGGTGACGGATACAAGACTTTAGAAGAAGGCGAAAAGGTTAGCTTCGAAATAACTGATGGAGCTAGAGGACCTCAAGCTGCAAACGTAAATAGAATATAATTATATTAATATAGATATATTTTTATTTCAAAAGAAGAGCAAATGCTCTTTTTTTGCGTTATAATTAAATTTTAATATAAAAAGTACCTATCTAGTAGGTACTTTTTTATATTATCTTTCTAAATAGTGCTTTATTGAATTACTTACCTTTTTAACTACAAACTCACTTCCACCTTTTTCTTTTACATCTTCTATAATCATAGATACTACTATTTTAGGAGTATCAGTATTTAGCGCTACGAACCATCCATTTTCGCTTCCATTAGTATCTTCCTTACTTTTTTTAATTTCAGCAGTTCCCGTTTTACCTGCTATGTTTATTCCATCTATCTTCCCAATCCTAGCGGTTGCATCTTTTTCATTTACAACAGCAGAAAATACATCTACTAGTTGACCTATATAGTTACTATCTATTGCTTGTTTATAAACTTTAGCTTCTTTATTTTCACTTATAACTAACCTTGGTGTCATTATATTACCTTCATTACCTAAAGAACTATATACCATAGCCACATCTAAAGGACTCATTAAAACTTCTCCTTGGCCGTAACCTGTATCAGCTAATAGTATTTTATTATCTAAATTTTTATTATTAGATATTTGTGATTTTTGCATAGGATATTCAAACTTTAATTCTTCTCCTATGCCAAATTTTTTACTTCCTTTTATATATCTATCACTTCCTATTTTAAGTGCTTTGTCTGCAAAATATATATTGTCAGAGTATTTAACCGCATCTTTTAAATTAACATATAATTTATCTCCTTTAACCCTACTTATTTTGTAATTTCCCCAAGAGCTATCTTTTTGCCAATCTTTATCTTTTATTTCCATAGCTTCACTTGGATTAATTACTCCACTTTCTAAACCTATAGCTGATGTTATTAACTTCATTGTAGAACCTGGAGAATATACATCGTTTGCTCTATTTTGAAATTGTGCATTGTTACTATTTTTGTATATATTCTCTATTTCTTTTGTTTTATATGTTACTAAGGTATTAGAGTCATAAGATGGAGAACTTACCATAGCTAATACTTCACCAGTTTTAGGGTCTAAGGCTATTGATGCTCCTTTTTCTTTATTCATTTCATTATATATTTTATTTTGTAAATCTGAATCAATAGATAATTTTATATCTTCTCCATTAGTCGGATTTGTTTTTTGTATAGTTATTTTTTCTTCTCCTCTTTCTAAGTAGATATAAGCCCCATCTTTGCCTCTTAACTTTTCTTCATATATAGATTCTAATCCTGATTTTCCTATCCTACTATATGGACTATATCCTTTTCCTTTATTTTTGTCTAATTCCTCTTTATTTATTTCTCCTATATATCCAATTAGATTTCCTAGTGCTTCACCTTGTATATATACCCTTGAGTTTTTTTTATATACTTTAACACCTTCCATTTCAAATAATTTATTCGCTTTATCTACTTCATGATCTGATACGTCTACTATAGGAACTAAGTGTTCTGGATTAGTATTTTTATTTAGTTTATCTTCTATATAACTTTCATCAATATCTAAAATTTGAGCCATCTTACTTATATTTTCTTCTTTTTTTGCTTCAAATACACTTGGGTGTATTTCTATAGAGTTTACAGTACCATTAGTTGCTAGTTTATTTCCATTTCTATCTAATATGCTTCCTCTTTCCGCAAAATTATTTACTACCCTTACTTTATCATCTTTTATCATATTAGGAAGTATTAAACTTTCCTTCCATTTTACTTTATATGTTCCATCTTCTTTAGCTAAATCTATATTAAAATTATCAAATTTTAAATCTCCAGCTATTGTGTTCATACTTACAATTATTTGCATATCATATGGATTAGATTTATTACCTTTATTTATATCTATTTTTATATTATTAGCTCCTATTGCTGAATATATATTTGAATATCTTTTTATAAATGTATCTTTATCAATATATTCCTTAGAATCTTTAGATAGTAATTCATACATATTTTCATAACTTTGACTGCTCCATGCTTTTATATATTTATCTAAACTATCTTTTTCTTTATCTGCTTTATTACATCCTATAATATTCAAACTAATAGTAATTATAATTAAAAGTATTAAATTAATTTTTTTATTTATATTTTTCATACTAATCCCCCTAAATTTACCTAAAATGACTATTTTTTATATTTTCTATTTCCCCATAATGAAGACCTATTGCTTCTCCTACTTCTCCATTTAACTTTCTCCATACATAATTATGTAATTCTACTCCATTATCAAAATTGCCAGCTTCCCATTTTTTTAGTTCGTTATGCAAATAGTTTTTGCTACTTTCATCAGACATATTTTCTACACCTTTTAAGGCTGCATCTATTGTTTTAGAACTTATTTCTGTGTAACCTCTAGAGTAATCTCTAGCAACTATTATCCCATTTGCCATTTCATGTATTAGGTTTATAGTTTCTTCATCTGTTACTGGTATATTTACGCTATCTTCGTGTACCTCTATATACTTTTCATCTTCTTTAGGTTCATATATAGCATCTTGATTATGTACTTTCTCATCTTTATCTGACAAATTCGGTTGTGCAAGTTCTTCTTTTCTTACCTCAAATTTTATTTTCCCCTTTTTATCTATCTTAGCCTTCGGTAAAATCTTATCTATTTCTGTAATACGTGCTATCTCATCAATATGCAGTACGTTATTTATATTTTGTAATAATTTTTCTATATAAGGTATTTTATGTGCTAGTACAGGATTATAAGCCCCAATGGATAATATTATAGTTATACTTGCTACTACAGATGTTGATATTTTTTTCAACCTTTCTTTTTTCATATCATTTTGTGCTTTATCTATTGATTTTTTAGCTAGAAACATCATGTCATCAGGAACTTTTATATTACTTATTTTTTCTCTATCTATATAAAATTCTTCCATTTTTTTATCTAGTTCTTTTATATCTATCTCATCAAAATCTAAATCATTTATATCATCTAGATTATTTTTATTTATCTTGTCCTTAGTCATTTTTATATCCCTCCCTCAATAAATTTTTCATGTCACTTATAGCTTTTCTTATATGTGTTTTTATTGTATTTACAGGGCGATTTAGTATATTTGCTACTTCTTCTACTTTCATATCATGAATATATCTGAGGATAATTGCGTCTTTATACTTATCTTCTAGTTCATCTATAGCATTATATAAATCTATTTTTATCTCCCTTTGATCGTCTACAACTACCTCTTTTATAAATGCCTCTTCATCATGTTCTAAATCTATAATTCCGTTCTTTGATAAAAAATCATTAGATACATTTATAAGTATTCGTGTTATCCATGTTTTAAAATACTCAGGTTGCCTCAGTTTTTCTATGCCTCTAAATGCTTTGTATACTGTTTCTTGAACTACTTCTTTAGCATCATCTTCATATTTAGTTCTTAGGTATGCTTCCCTATATAAATAATTCATATGTATCCCTATTAACTGTTCAAAGGCTTCCCTATCACCTTTAATAGCTCGCTTTACTGTAACTATATCTTCCATATTTTCTCCCTCATTATATACTTTCATTTATGATTACACTTATTAGACATTGTCCTTAAACAAAACGTTTTAAAAACTTTAATTTTTTATTAAAACTATGGTTTCATAAAATAAAGCATAGAGAAAATTCTTCTCTATGCTTTATTTTATTAATTGCATCACAAATTAGTATCCAAATTTTATAATAATTCATTTTATATTAAAACTATTTCCTACGAATATTATTTTATAATAACTTTTATCTTATTGTAAATGTATAAATCTTACCAATTACTTCTACATAGTCAGTATAATAGTTCTTACTACTGTCTATAGAATCTGATGGTCTTATTACTTTTATTAAATAATAATTATCTTCTAGTTCCTCATATTCTTTTACATAATAATTTCCGATAAGATTGTTAAATTCATTATATGTTATTTGTTTTTTTCTTAATAAATTTTCTAGTATATTTAATTCTTCTTCCATTGTATTAATACACATCCTTATTTATAATTCGCATTATTTTCTCCATATAATATCATTGACATACATCTAAACAAATTTTAATAAGCTATAATAAAAAAGAGCTAACTAATAAGTAGTTAACTCTTTTTTATTATTAAAGAATAATATAATTAATTTCTTCATTATTTTTTATATATGAGTAAATTATATTAATAAAATCTATATCATCTTTATTTATTAAATTTTGTTTTTCTTTAGGATTTATATCTTTTTCTTGCATTTCTGTTATTAAATCATTTATATTAATTAAATTAAAGTTTTTAGTCTCTACTATTTTAGAGCTTTTTAGGATTCCATATTCAATTATGTAAACTTTAATTTTATTTTCTTTTAGCTTAATCCAAGCAAATATTCTTTCTTTTTTATTCATAGTATTTATGATATTTTGCTTAGATAAAAAACTTTTAAGTAAATCTATTTTATTACTTATTACTGATGCTTTTTCAAAATTAAGCTTTAGTATTTCATCCTGCATTTTATTTTCTAAACTTTTTAGTATATCTTTATTTTTTCCCATTAAAGTATCTTTAACTTTATCTAATATTTTATTATATTCTTCTTTGCTAATTGTTTCTCTACATGGCCCTAGACATTGATTCAAGTCATATTTTACACATTTTACTAATCTTTTGCATGATCGTATTTTATAAAATTCAACTAAAATTTCTTTTATTTCTTCTATTTTTTTTTCCATGCTATATGGCCCAAAATATAAACTATCCTCATCTATTTCTTTTACCACTTCTATATATGGATACTCTAAGTTTTTATGAACTTTAATATACTTATAGTTCTCATGATTTTTCATTAATTTGTTGTAAATAGGCCTTATTTTTTTAATCATCTCACACTCTAATAAAAGTGCATCTAATTCTGTATCTGTAGTTATAATTTCAATATCATAAATTCCTTTTACCATTCTAATCACTTTTCTTGAATGATTTGCTGAATTTACAAAATAACTTTTTATTCTATCTCTTAATTTTTTTGATTTTCCAACATATATGATATCTCCATTTTTATCTTTCATCATATATATACCTGGAGTTTTTGGGAATTGATTTATCTTTTCTTTTAGTTTCATAATATCCTCTTTATTTTACAGCTATATAATTTATTAGACTAAATACTACCATATAACTATTATATATATTATTTTTTATTTATCAAGAACCAAACTTTTACAAATATCATATATTATATTAGGCTTTATATCTCATAAAGGAGTTGATAGTATGACTAAATCAACTGAGCAAATGCCTAAAAATTTTTATAATTATCTTTTAACTTTTTTTAATGAATATGTGGAACTTTACACATATTTTAGCCTTGATCCTTTATATGGTGAGGTTGTAGAAGTAACTCCTTTAGTAATTGTACTTGATTCAAAATATTTAGGTAAACTTAATTCATCTTTTAATGAAAGTTCAAAATTTTACCTACCTTTAAATTCAATAGTATCTATTAAGAAATTATAATTATAAAAAGTTAGAGCCACAGAATCATATACTGTGGCACTTTTCTGAGTAAATATTTTACTATTTATTATAAATTTCGTTTTACAAAATATGCCATTCCTTAATTTATCCACAATATTTTCTAACCATTTTTATTATTTTGCTTTGTTTTAATATTTTTATAGACATAAATTATTTATTTTCCCTAATTTTTATAAGCATATCTTGGAGAATGATTTTAAAAGGTATTTTAACTTCTAAGTTCAATTTTATAAAAATAAGGAGTGATAAGATGAAATATAAAAAATATATAATTATTTTAAATATATTATTGATGAACCTTTTTACAGGTTGTTCAAGTATAAATGCTGAAGATTATATTCCAAACATAGATGTTCGCGGATTAACACTAAAAACATCTTTAATCCAGACAGCATATGAAATGTATAATATAAATATAGGAAACCCAGACACATTTTCAGAAGCATTATACAAAGATTATGGAAAAGAAGCTTATAAACATTATAAATGGATTAAATCTTCATATAATGATATGGATAATGATATGAAAAAAAGTTTAAGAAATATTTTTACATATGGTAGCCATTTAGATTATGTATATTCCGTTATAAATTTAGATGATAATATTACTACTCAAGAAATAGTTAATACTATTATTAATGATGAAAATTTAAACTTGCCAGGATATTTAAAGAAAGATATTAATAAGTTTTTTAATTATTTTTATGATAATTACTTTAAATCATATTTTAAGAAAAATGTAAGTAAATTCGATAAGAAATCAAACAAGATAAATGAAATTTTAAGATTAAATGATGTTAATGTTATAAACTTTATGGAAACTACCTCTGGAATAAAATTTGATAAAGAAATTAAGTCAGTTTTTTATTATAGTTTCAACCCATTCCAACATCAAGAGTTTAAACAAGAAAATCTCTTAGTATCAACTATACAACCAGATACAACTGCTAAAGATATTTTAAGTATTCCTTTTTATGAATATTCACATTCTTTATTTGAAACATTTACCAAAACCCCTGAGTTTTTAGATGTTTGCAATTTATTAAAAAAAGATAAAGAATTTATGCAAGCTTATAATGATACAGGTAAAGAACTTTATACTTTCGAAGAATGGTGTGAGGAAAATTTAATTGAAGGATTTTCAAAATATTTAGATTATAAATATTATAAAAGTGCATATGAATATACTAGATTTGCTTATGACTTAGATTTTTATAATTATTTAAAAGAGCACAACTTTAACCCTAATAAAATTTCTTTAAAAGATATTAGTATTAAGTTTTATAAAAGTAAATGTTAATTAATATTTAAAAATAATAAAAAGAGTTATTAATGT
>NZ_JAFFPK010000020.1 GCF_017590215.1 Clostridium sp. CCUG 7971 | reverse complement strand
ATATTAAAATGAGTTTATTTATACTTGTCTAAGTTTCTCATGAAACTCTATATAATTTTCTCACAAAGTTTAGTCATACTCTCCTCAAATCTTATGTCATCTTCTTTTTGCCTCTTTTTAGGCCCTTTCATTCTACCTCCAGCACTTCTAACCTTTTTAGAAATATGTCTTGTAAATAATAATTGATCTATATTTTCATTATCATAAACTAGTCCATTTTGGTTTATAGGATACCCACCTTTAGCTAAAACCATTGCTGCTAATCCATAATCTTGAGTTACAACAATATCTCCTTTTTCAACTTTATTAACAAGAGCAAAATCTACAGAATCAGATCCCTTTGATAAGGTTATTGTTTCAACTCCCAATCTTTTAAAATTATGGGATGTGTCACACATTATTATTGTCTTTAAGTTAAATTTTTTTGCTACCTTTATAGATATATCTACCACTGGGCAACCATCTGCATCTATTAGTATTTTCATATTCTCTCCTAAATAAAAAATTTTACTTAGCTAATATAGCTAACAAAATATATTTTTTTAACTCATTTACACAAGCTATTCATAAAATTCTAGGATATAAGTTCCTTGAATGTGAATAATTTACTATAACTTATATATTATAAAATAAAACCTACATACTATACAGTACATAGGCTTTATTTTATAATATTACTTTTCCCAGCTCATTATTTATTAACTTTAATTTATCTATATCATTAACATCTTTTTTATTTATTATATATTTTATATTATTAATTATTTTCTTATTTTCAAAATCAGATTCTTCTCTTAATTCAATTAAACCTTCTATAATATTTTCCCTACTTAATACTATCATATATCTTCCCCCTTTATATACTTATACTTTCATTATTGACCTAGCACAGTATTTATAATCAAATTATTTTAAGCTTAATAAAAAATACTATACGTATTATACGTATAGTATTTTTTATTAAGCTTATAGATTATATTTTTCTAAAATATCATCTATGAACTTTCCATTTTCATAGAAAAGTTCGTTGTCTGCATATATTTTTCCACAATTTCTCATATCACATAACATATCCCAATGTAGAGATGATTTGTTCTTTCCTCCAGCCTCAGGCATTGAATCACCTATTGCCATATGAATAGTTCCACCAATCTTTTCATCAAATAACATATTAGATGTAAAATCTTTTATTCCGTAATTCGTTCCTATTGCTACCTCACCAAAAAAACTTGAACCTTCATCTGTTTCTAATAATGCTTTTAATAAATCTTCACCTTTTTCAGCCCTTGCATTTATGACTTTTCCATCTTTAACATCTAGTTCTATTCCTTCAATAACTTTACCTTGAAATATCCCTGGGAATGAAAATCTAATATGACCATTTATATTATTTTCTACTGGTGATGTAAAAATTTCTCCATCTGGAAAATTTTCTTTACCATCACAATTTATCCACTTTCTACCACTTACATCAACTTTAATATCTGTGCCTTCTGATATTATATGAATTTCGTTTTTACTATCAAGATATTTTATCCATCGTTCTTGCTCTTTACTTATTCGTCTCCATTCAGCTACAGGGTCTTCTTTATCTAAAAGTCCTGCCCCATAAACAAAGTCTTCATATTCACTAATACTCATAGAAGCTTCTTGAGCATCTGCATATGTAGGGTACTGTGTCCCACACCATCTTAGAGAACCATCACCACATCTTTCTGAATAAACTTTTCTCCACTTCGTTGCTCCTTGTTGCGATAGCTTAAGTTTTTGTGCATCTATATTAGATAATCCCCTTGTATTTCTACTTCCCCATGCAGTTAACCATACATCGGATTTAGCTAATAAGTTTTCGTATATAAAGTTTCCACCTTCTTTAAGTTGTTTTTCATTGCTATATTTTAGCTTTATTTCATCAACTTCATTAGAATCCATTATGTATTCTACATGAGCTCCAGCTCTTATAGATTCTTTAACTACTTCCACAACCCATGGTTTTGATACTTCATCTGCACATACAAATACAAAGTCTCCTTCTTTAACCTCTGTTGAATAGTTTACTAGTAATTTCGCTAATTTATTTAGTCTCTTATCTGCCATAAATATCCCTCCCATTAATTTAATCCCTATTTATATATTAAATCTTAAAATAATTAAACACCAATATATAAATAAATATTTATATAAAAAAGTGTAGAAGGTTTAAATTGTATAAACTTTCTACACTTTTTATTATTTCTTCTTTTTGAAACTAATTTTCGCCTTGAATAAATCTCCATCTACACTTATTTCTAAGCTTCCATCTTGCAATTCAACAAAGCTTTTAGCTATAGCAAGCCCTAATCCACTTCCTTCTGTATTACGTGATTTATCTCCTCTTACAAACCTCTCAACTATATTATTAACATCAAAATCTATTTCTACTGCTGACATATTCTTGAGTATTATATCAACTTTATCTTCATGTTCTAGTATATCAATATATACTCTTGAGTTTTTCATAGAATACTTTGTTATATTAAGTACTAGATTTTCAAATACTCTAAATGTACGTTGACTATCTAAGTTTAATATTACTTTTTCATTTGGAAAATTATTTTTAAATATTAACCCTGATTCTTCTATTTGATCGCTTACTTCTAATAGTGTTTGTTTCATTAATGAAACTATGTCTACATCCATTTTATTTAAATGTATATTACCACTATTTACTTTACTCATCTCAAATAAATCTTCTATTAAATTTTCAAGTCTTTGAGATTTTTTATCTATTGTGTCTATATAAGATTGTCGATTTTCTTCACTTATATTTTTATTTTTTAATAAATCTATATAAGTAATTATAGAAGTTAATGGCGTTTTTAAATCGTGTGATACATTTGATATAAGCTCTGTTTTCATTTTTTGACTTACTACTTCTTTTTCAACTGCCATTTTAAAACCTTTTTGAATACTTTGTAGTTCATTTTTTATAGGCTCAAATACTCCTAAATTTTCATCTATTTCTATATCTAAGTTACCGTGTGATATTTCATGAGTTGCCTCTAAAAGCTTATCATATTTTTTTATCACATCCTTTGAATATTTCTTTAGTATAATGAACATAACTAGTGTGTATATTATTGCAAGAACTATACCAAATATCCATACTATACACATAATTACTAATATTATTAGATTTATACTAAGTGCAGTGAATATAAATTTATTTGGCTTTTTCTTTAAATCTATCGCACTAACTCTGTTCTTTATGCTTCTTAATCTATTTACTAATTTATTTACTAACCTTCCAGTATAAGTGTGATTTTTAATATAATTTGAAAATCCTATTTTAAATATATATTTTACTAAAGTAGTCATTAAAAAGACGATTGTAAAATGTATAGACCATATAATTAAATTCATTAAATTTATTAATACATGAGCCATATTTTTATTTATATTTACACTAATCAAGTAATTTAATGTATCACTATTTACACTAGTTTGTACTATTCCTGCTGGATATATATTAAAGAATATTATTATAAACAGTATAAGTCCTATTACAAATTCTAGTGGTATTTTACACAATTTATTAAATCCAAGTACTTGACTTGATAATCTATAAGGTATTAAAAGAGATATTATTGCTACCATCATAGATAAATTTACTACAAATGAACTTGCTACAAAATCTCCCGCACGTTCTTCAATACTTATGTATCTAGATATGTTATCATAATAGTATAATTTGTGAGGTACTGCATATATAAATGTAGCATTTTTTATTGGCTCTATTTTATAATCAACATTAGTCCTATTTATATCTCTTAGAGTTCTTTCTATAGATTTAGAATTTGCTCCATAACTTTCTCTTACACTTATACTTCCATCTTCATCAAAATCAATAATTGTATAAAATTGATATTTTTCCTTAAGAGTATCTATTCTTTCTTTTGATTTTCCATCACTATTTTCTAATACATCAATTTCATTACTCTTACTATATACCGCTTTTTTACTATCTTTGTCTAATGCATAATATTCTAAATTATCTAAATCATAATTTAAAGTTCTTTCCCAACCATTAAATCTATCCTCAAAATTTCTTTTAAGGTCTAATTTAATGTCTTCTTCTTTATATGAACTATAATTGCCTTCTAATTTAATATCTTCAGTTACTGATTTAATACTTTCATTATTTATAAAAATATCTGATGCATTTTTTACAGTATTAGTCTTTTTTTCAATTAACCTTTGATAAAGTACATAATTAGTAGAGTTTATATCATCTATAAGCTCTCTAGATTCAAACGGATTATAATCATACTCTTTGGATTTTTCATATATTATAGGATATGACTTAATCATTACAATTGAAAAAAGCAAGCTTATTATTAGTATACCAAGAGTGGCTATTAATTTTTTATCATTGTTTTTCAATTTTGTATCCAACACCCCACACCACCTTTAAATATTTTGGATTTTTTGGGTTTATTTCTATTTTTGATCTTAAATTTCTAATATGAACCATTATTGTATCTGTATTTACTGCACTTTCATTCCATACTCTTTCATATATCTCTTCTGATGAATATACTCTTCCTGGATTTTGCATCATTAAATGCAGTATTTTAAATTCAATAGGTGTCGTTTTTATATATTGTTCATCTACTGTCACTTCTTTTGTATCTTCATTTAATTCCAAACCACCTATAGTAAATATGCTACTATTCTCCTTATTCTCTTTAATTATATTTAAATATTTTGTATATCTCCTAAGGTGGGAGTTTACTCTTGCTAAAAGTTCTAAAGGTTTAAATGGCTTTGTGACATAATCATCTGCACCCATATTTAATCCCATTATTTTATCTACTTCTTCCGATTTTGCAGACAACATTATAACGGGAAAATTATAATGTTCTCTAAGCTTCATTGTTAATGTTATACCATCCATTTTTGGCATCATAATGTCTATTATTGCTAAATGAATAGTTTCTTTTTCTATAATATCAAGACCTTCAAGTCCATTATATCCTTTAAATACTTTATATCCTTGGTTTAACAAATATATTTCAATAGCATCAGCTATCTCTTTTTCATCTTCTACAACTAAAATATTATATGGTTTCATATCAATTACCCCCTTCTTATAACTATTACATAATAATTATTATACAATATCATAAGAATTTTAGCATTTATTGATATTTTATTCATTCTAAATTATCTAATTAACATATTCTGATACTAATGAAGTAAATTTTTTATATATTTGATTTTTATGGCAATAATTTTCAATAACCTTTTTATAATTTGATTCAACTAGTTTTGCAATATTTGAATTTAAATACTTAAGAGAAGTATCATAAGCTCCTTGGCTTAATTTCTCCATATCAGACTCATTATTCATTAAATAACTTATTTTTTCAACCCAGTCTTTTATATTATCATTTGTCATATATCCATTAATGTTATTTTTAACTACATCAGTAACACCACTTGCTTGTATTGCTATCACTGGATTTTTAGCTGCCATTGCTTCTAATAAAACAATTCCTTGTGTTTCAGATTTAGATGAAAATAAAAACATATCACAAGCTTTGTAGTAATTTCCTATTTTTTCATTCTTTATAGAATTTAAAAATATTATATTATTTTCTAATCCTAAATATTTAGCTTTGTTTATAAGTTCTTCTTTTAAAGGACCATCACCTATCATTATAAGATTAAAACAATCCCCTTCTTTTTCTTTTAATTTACTTAAACCTTCTATTATAAACTCTAAATTTTTTTCTTTTACAAGTCTTGCTACTGTACAAAACAAATAATTTTTATTTCTTTTATATTTGCTTCTTATTTCTTGTACTTCATCTATATTTGCATTAAAATATCTTTTTTCTAGCCCAGTTGGAACTATTTCAATATCTGTATTTATACCATTATCTTCTAAACTCTCTTTAATTAAGTTTGTTGGAGCGAATACCATATCACACTTATTCGCAAATTTACTTAAATACTTTGGAACAAAATTATTTTTAGTATAGTTTAATATTTTATCCTCTAAATAAATTAAATTTCTATTATTTTCAACTTTACGCCTCTCTTCAATAGCGCTATATACTTTTACATAGTGTAAGTACTGTTCATATCTTGTGTGATAAGTAAATACAACAGGTACATTATATTTTCTACCTAGATAAAGTCCAACATTACCTAATAAAAATGGATGGTGTACATGTATAACATCAATATTTAATTTTTTAAATTCTTTTTCAAGCCTAGTATCTAATATTTTAGGTATAACATGTCTGTCTTTTTTACTTGTTTTAGATTTACATCTTATTACATGTTCTTCATATATCTGATTATCATAATTTGGTGCAAATACGAAAACTTCATGTCCAATTTCTTTTAACCCGTCAGTTAATCTTTCTACCGATATAGGAACTCCTCCTATAAATGGCTTATAATTATTAGTTAACATAGCTATACGCATATAATCATCCCTCCGTATTCTAAATTTTTATAATAATGCTTGTAAAACTCTATCTCCAAAAAAATATCCTGATGCTATAAATATGAAGTTCCATATTAATATACCTAAAGTTGAATATACTGTGTATTTTATAAAATTTAATTTCAATACCCCCGCTGGTATTGATATAATTGTTCTTACCATTGGTATAAACTTACTTATAAATACACCTACATTTCCTCTTTTCCTTAACATTTCCATATTGCTTTTAATGTACTTTTCATGGCTTGGAAATTTTTTAATATATTTATCTAGGAAAAACTCTCCACCATACATTCCTAAAAAATACAACAGCCAGCTTCCTATTAACCCAGCTAATACAGAAATTATCAGGGCAACAAAAAAATTATTTCCACTATTTGCTACCCAAACTCCAGCTAATGGCATAATTACTCCAGCAGGAAATCCTGGTAAATTCATATATTCTAAAAGTACTATTATAAATAAAAATATAAGTCCATACTCTGATAAATAACTTGTTAATGACTCTAATCCCATCTCAATTCCTCCTTCATTATTAATTAGATATATAATAAACTTAAAAACTTAAGATATTATTGTAGTAAATCTAAAGAATTTCTAAAGAATTATTTAAAATAAAAAAGCACTTACT
>NZ_JAFFPK010000019.1 GCF_017590215.1 Clostridium sp. CCUG 7971 | reverse complement strand
GGTATATACCTAATCCTTTTTGTTTATAGTATAATTATACTATAAAATATTTTTTGACGCTAAAATTGAGCTACATATTGTTCAATCTAAGCGAATTTTAACTAAGGAGACATACTAATGGAGAAGTTAACACATTTTAAAGTTGGACAAATAGTTAATACTCAAGGCTTAAAAGGAGAAGTAAGAGTTTACCCTTTTACAGATGATATAAATAGATTTGATGATTTAAAAGAATTTTACCTAGGAAAAGACCTAAATTCTACTTGGGAAGTTGAAAGAGTAAGATATAAAGGTAATATGGTAATAATGAAGATAAAAGATATAGATACAGTAGAAATGGCAGAAAAATTAAAAAATAAATTTATGTATGTATCTAGAGAAATGGTAGAGAGTTAGAAGAAGATGAATACTTTATATCAGATATGATAGGTATAGATGTATATACTGTTGATGGAAACTTAGTAGGTAAACTAGATGATGTATTACAATATTCAGCTAATGATGTTTATGTTGTAAAAGGTCCTGAAGGTCAAGAGTACATGATACCTGCTATAATGAAGTTTGTACCTACGATAGATATGAACGAAAGAAAAATGATAATAGACCCTATTAAGGGAATGTTAGACTAGGAGTTACTATGAGATTTCACATAATGACACTTTTTCCAGAGATTTTCAACTCTTATATGAATGAAAGTATAATGAAAAGAGCTGTAGAAAAAGGAATAATAGAAGTTAATATATATAATATTAGAGATTTCTCTAATAATAAGCATAAAAAAGTAGATGACTATCCATTTGGAGGGGGAGCAGGAATGGTTATGACTCCTCAGCCGATATATGATACATATAAGTATATTATAGATACTCATAATATAAAAGAGCCTAGAGTTGTATATTTAACTCCTAAAGGTAAAACACATAATCAAACTATAGCAAGTAATATGTCTAAGCTTGATGATGTAATTCTTTTATGTGGACATTATGAAGGAATAGATCAAAGAATTATAGATTTAATAGTAACAGATGAAATATCTATAGGAGATTATGTATTAACAGGAGGAGAACTTCCTGCACTTATACTAATAGACTCTATATCAAGGCTTATATCAGGAGTTTTAAATCAAGATGAGTCATTTGAAGAAGAATCATTTAGTAATGATTTATTAGAATACCCACACTATACAAGACCGAGAGAGTTTATGGAAATGACAGTTCCAGAAGTTTTGCTGTCTGGAAACCATAAAAAAATAGAAGAGTGGAGAAATGACGAATCTGTTAGAATTACTAAAGAAAGAAGACCTGATTTGTATAAAAAAGCTTGTAAATAATTAAGATATATAGTATAATTTTAGATGCTGAAAATAAACGGGCATTCCTCTGTTTACATAAAAGAGGTAATTAAGAATGTCTATGATACTAGGAGGACTTAGAAATGAACGAAATATTAAAATCATTAAACCAAGAACAATTAAAGAGCGAAGTACCTAACTTTGGACCTGGGGACACAGTAAGAGTACACGTTAAAATAGTTGAAGGTAAGAGAGAAAGAATACAAGTATTCGAAGGATTTGTTTTAAAGAGACAAGGTGGAGGAATACAAGAAACTTTCACTGTTAGAAAAATATCTTTCAACGTTGGTGTAGAAAGAACTTTCCCAGTTCATTCTCCAAGAATAGAGAAGATAGAAGTAACTAGAAAAGGTAAAGTAAGAAGAGCGAAGTTAACTTACTTAAGAGGTAGAGTAGGTAAAGCTGCTAAGATAAAACAAGCTAGATAATTAAATAACTTTACTATAAATTAAAAGAGCTGATTATATTAGCTCTTTTTTTATGTAAAAAATAACATAAAAATATTTGATAATAAATATAAATGAAATAAATTTTCAAAATTATGATGATTTAGTTGATATAAAGGTAGAAGTCTGTTACATTTATAGTGAATATGAAAAAAAATTCTAAAAAGGGGGATATTTATGAAAAGTAATCAAAAAATGGCATTATCATACATAGGGCTTATGGGATTTGGGTTCCCGATAATGCGTTACATGAGTATGAATTTTGATACTATTAATAATAATGCGGTTAGGTTTTTATCTGGGGGAATACTTATTCTTATTATTTGTTTGTTTAAATTTAGGGATGAATTAAAAAATATAGTAGATGAGCCAAAGATTATTTTTAAACTGTTAATTTTAGCATGTTTTATGACTGGAAATATGTATTGCTTCATAACTGGATTAAAATATACATCAGCTTTAACAGGGAGTATTTTTAGTATTTTAGCGATGCCACTAGCGATTAGCATGGCAGCTATTTTTTTTAAAGATGAAAGAGATAGAGTAAAGCAAAAGAAATTTTATATAGGAAGTTTAATTGCCATAACAGGGTCTTTAGTTTTCGTAGTTAATGGGGGACAAGCAGGGCAGAGCTCGGATTTCCTAAAGGGTGCATTGTTTTTAACTATAGCTATTTTTATTCAATCAATTCAAAATCTAGTTGTAAAAAACGTTTCAAAGAAACTACATTCAGTTGTAATAAGTGCATCTACAGCTACATTATCAGGAATTGTTTTTCTAACTATAGCTATATATAGTAATAAAATTATAGAATTAAAAGAAGTATCTTTAGGAATGCTAACAGGGTTAAGTTTAGCAGGGATGTATGGAATGCTGACAGGAATGCTAATGGCTTTTTATATTCTACAAAAACAAGGAGTTGTTGTTTTTAATATTATACAGCTAATAATTCCAATTTCTACAGCAATTGTTGGATATTTCACTTTAAACGAAAAAATAAATTTAATACAAGGTTTAGGGGCTATTTTAGTAATTATTGGGTGCGTTATTTCATTAAGAAAGAAACAAACTGAGGAGGGAAGTCAATGTATAGAGTTGGAGTCGTAGGACTAGGCCAAATTGCATACCACATTGATAACGATCCAAATAGAGATATAATATGGTCTCATATTGGCGCTTATAAGACTTTTCAAAATATTAAAATAGAGGCAGTTTGTGATGTATCTACTAAACTTGTTGAAGAAGTAAAAAAAGATTGTAATATTGAGTTAGGATATACTAATTATAATGAGATGTTAGAAAATAATAAGTTTGATTTAGTAAGTATATGCACTCCTATATCATCACATTATGAAATTATAAAAAAGTGTGTAAGTTGCGGCGTAAAAGCAATATTTTGTGAAAAAACATTAACTTACTCTGTTGAAGAAGCAGAAGAAATAATAAAATTATGTGAGGAAAATAAAGTTACTCTTGCTGTGAACCATATTTTAAGATGGGATAACTTAAATAGAACTGTTAAAGAACTACTAGATGATGAAACTATTGGAAAAATATATAGCATAACAGGATACGGATCTACTGCACTACATACAAGCGCTAGCCATTTAATAGATATGATGTGCTTCTTTGCCGGAATACCTGAATGGGTAGTTGGAGTAAAACAGACTGACATTGTGAGAATTGCTCATGGTATAGAAGATCATGGAGGAATAGGGGCTATTAAGTTTGAATCAGGTATTATTGGTTTTATAAAAGCTACTAGCGTTTCACAATATAGATATATGTATGAACTTGATATTTTAGGAGAAGAAGGTCGTATAAAAATTTATAATAATGGCAAAGATTTTGATTTATACTTATATTCTTCAGAAAATAGTTCAGCTGGAACTAACTATGAATCATTAAAATTAATTGATAATAAACCAAAGGTTGTTAAAAATGAAAGAATGATTGATGCTATAGAAGATATTTTGAACTGTTTAGAAAATGGAGGTTCACCTGTTTCAAACGGTATTACCTCTTTAGATACAATAAAAATCATTGAAGGATTAAAAAAATCTTCGGATGAAACTCAAATAACATTATTGAAAGATTATGTAAATAAATCTTTTGCTTAAAGTAAAAACTGACTTCTTTTATGAAGTCAGTTTTTATTTGTAATTATATATGAGAAACAATCATTTCTATATTTCCATTTAGTTTAAAGTTTTTAATATCTGAAGGCAGTATAAAGTTACTTCCTTTACTTAAAGAATAATCTTTATTACCACAAGTTAAAGTACCATTTCCATCTAAAACACTATATAAAGAGAATGGTTTATCGTGATTAAATTCACACTCAGAAAATACATTTAGTTTATGAACACTAAATAATTCATTACTTATAAAAGTAGTGCATTCAAAATTATCTTTTGTAACGATATTATAAGTGTTACTACTTTCAATATGAGGAACTGTTGTAACATCTATAGATTTTTGTACATGAAGTTCACGTTTTTTACCATTATTATCAACTCTATCATAGTCATAAACTCTATAAGTTGTATCAGAGTTTTGTTGAGTTTCTAAAACTAAAGTTCCCTTGCATAATGCATGTATAGTTCCACTTGGAACATAGAAGAAATCTCCTTTTTTTATTTTGATTTTTCTAAGTAAACTATCCCATTCATTGTTATGTATCATTTCAGATAACTCTTCACGAGATGATGCATTATGACCAAATACCATTTCAGCGTCATCATCACAATCGATTATATACCAACACTCAGTTTTACCAAATTCTCCATTTTCATTAATGTTTGCGTACTCATCATTAGGGTGAACTTGAACTGATAAGTTATCATTTGCATCTAATATTTTAGTAAGTAGAGGGAATTTATCACCTTTAACATTTCCAAAAACTTCTCTATGTTCATCCCATACTTTAGATAATGTCAGACCCTTAAATTTTCCATTAGCTATTGTGCAGTCTCCATTTTCGTGAGCGCTAATAGCCCAACATTCACCTGTATGTTCAGATGGTATATCATAATTAAATTTATCTCTTAAAGTAGTTCCACCCCATATTCTATACATGAATAAAGGATTTAAAAATAATGGTTCCATAAATTGAGCCCCCTAGTTGTAATAATTTTTTATCCTAACCGCAAGCTTGAGCAACTGACCTGGTTTTAAAGGTTGTTGTCGATATGAGCAAAATAACTTGCCCACACGTGGCTCAAAGCGAATTTTAATAATATATTAACAATTATATTATAAATAAAATTAAAATCAAGATAATAAAATTGATTGTCCCTTAAATAGGCATAAAGTATAAGGATGTATTACTTGATATAAATTATTATAAGTATATAGCTTAGATTAATATAAAATTTTGCACGTGGAGTGATAAGATGAATGAACTAAATTTAAAATATAAAAATTATAAAAAGGAATTATTAGAATTATTAACAGAATGGGTAAAAATACCATCAGTATATGATGAGAGTACAGTTACTAAAGATATGCCATTTGGTAAAAGTGTTACGGATGCTCTTAGTTGGTTTGAAACTTTAGGAAAAGATAATAACTTTATAACAAAAAATGTAGATAACTATGCTGTTTATATTGAGCATGGAGATGGAAATGAACATATAGATATATTTGGTCATTGTGATGTTGTTAATGTAGGAGAAGGATGGAATAGTAATCCATTTGAGATTAAATTAGAAAATAATAAATTAATAGGTAGAGGAGTATCTGATAATAAAGGTCCTATGATTTCCTGTTTTTTAGCCATAAAAATGATTAGAGATATGAATATAAAGCTAAATAGAAAGGTAAGGCTTATAGTTGGAGGAAATGAAGAAAGTGGATTTAAGTGTATTAAACATTATTACTCAAAAGAACCATATGGAATTTGTGGTTTTACACCTGATGCAAAGTTTCCTGTACTAAATGGAGAAAAAGGTGCAGGAGTTATATATTTAAAGTTAGAGATAAATAATAAAGATGTAATTGTATATGGAGGATTGGAACATAATACTATTCCAGATAAAGTAACAATAAAAAATATAAAAAATAATAATGAATTTATAGTAAAAGGGATAGGTGGTCATTCTTCAAAGCCTGAATTTGCAATAAACCCAATACCTAAATCTCTTATAGATTTATATAATCAATTAAATGAACAATGGACAATAGATTTATATAAAATTATAAATGAAGACAATATGGATGGTAAATTATTTGGTCTAAATAAAGAAGGAAAGTGTGGAATACTATCCATTGTTCCAACAAAGATAAATATAGAAAATGGACTTTTAGAAATTGTATTAAACACAAGATATCCAGAGAATATAGAATTTAGAGAAATTATAGATTCTATTAAAAAGTTCATTGATGAAAATAATATATGTAAACTTAATGTAAGTGGAATAAATATTAAAAAGTCAAATTATATAAATAAAGAATCTGAATTAGTAAAAACATTACATGATATATATATAAAATATTCAGGTGATAATGAAAGTGTTGTAAGAGTAACATCTGCAGGTAGCTATGCAAGTGAAATGAATAATTCAGTTATATATGGATGTGAATTTTTAGATGGAAGCTTTGGAAATGTGCATAAAGCAAATGAATTTGCAAGTTTAGAAAAATTGGAACTAGCAATAGCTATATATGCACAAGGTATAATTGCTTTATGTAATAATATTTAAAATTTTATGAAATTTAAACATGTAAAAGTATTGAAAAATCAAGATTACATACAAAATGTCCCTTAATAAGACATAATGTATATATAATTATAATTAAACTATATATATAATTTAATTATGAAGAAGGTGATATAGTGATAACTAAGAAACATGCAATAATAGTAAAGTATTTAAGTGATAAGGATGGATACACAACATCTAATGAGTTAGCTACATTGCTAGATGTATCTACAAAAACTATTAAAAGATATATATCAGATATAAATGATTACTTGAAAAAACATGATGTAGAGATATCTTCTTCAAGAGGTATAGGATATAAAATTAATGGTTCAAAATCTAGTATATCAAATGTAGTAAAAGAAGCTAAAAAATATATAAATGGATTTGTAGAAGATGACTCAGATGAAAGTAGAATAGCAACCACTATATGTATGTTTATAAACAACGCATATGTAAGTATAGATGAGATAGCAGAAAACTTAAATTTAAGTATAGGATCTACAAATAAATTAACTACTAAAATTAAAGAAAGTATTAAAAAGTATAATCTAACGATAAAATCTAAACCATATCATGGAAGCTATATTTATGGAGATGAAATAAATTTAAGACAACTTATAACAGACTATGCTATTAAAAATGATGACAGAAATAAAATAAAAGTTTATTTAGATAATATAAGTGAACAAGATATAAGAAATATAGAAAATACATTAGGAAATCATTTAAGAAAACAAGATGTAATAATCTCAGACAAGGATTTTAATCTTTTAGTTTCAAAGATTATAGTATCTATATTTAGAAGTAAAAGAGGATATAGTGAAGGGATAAAATCTTTAGATACTGGTTATAGACTTCATAATTATGTACTGATAAAAAAATTGATGGAAGAACTATCTAAAAAGATTAAATTCTCTTTAATAGAAGATGAAGTACTTTATATATCAAACTACTCAGGAGTAGTAGCAAATAGTTATAAAAATAATAACAATAAATCTAGAGAAGTCGAATTGATAAATAAATTAATAGATGAATCTTTAAAAGATATATTACTTATATCAGGAAGAGATTACAGTAAAGATGTAGATTTTATGAATGCAATATCAGAGCATATAAAAAGATTTATAAATAGATCTAAAGCTAATGTAATTTCAAATAATCCATTACTTAGCCAAATAAAATCTAAGTTTCCTATAGAGTTTAACTTAGCTATATTTTTATCAAATAAAATAGAAAATGAATTAAATGTTAAGTTAAATGAAGATGAACTTGGATATATAGCCATACATTTTGCAGCAGCGAATGAAAGAAATAAAAAAAATACAAGTAAAAAAATATGTATAGTATGCCATTATGGAATAGGAACAGGACAACTTCTTTCAGAAAAACTAAAACAAAACATAAGTGATCTAAATGTAGTTGGTGTTTATCCAGCAAGATATATAGATATGGCTACAAGCCAAGATGTTGATTTAATAGTATCTACTGTAGATATACCAGAAAGTAAAAGACCTGTTATATATATAGATAATATATTTGATGATGATATAGTTGAAAATATAAATAAGGCATTATATGAAAAAGAAGAGAGAAGAAAAATAATAAATAATATGTTTAATGAAGAAGCTTTCTTTACTATAAAGGGTGAAGATAAACAAGAACTAATGTTAAATCTTTGCAATAAATTAAAAGAAAAAGGATTTATAGAAGAAAGTTCTATTAAAAGCATATTAGATAGAGAAAATATATCTTCAACTGAAATTGGAAACTTAGTCGCAATACCACACACAATAGTTGAAGGTGATAAAAAATCTATAATAGGAGTAGCTATACTTGAAAATCCAATTATTTGGGACAAGCAAGAAGTACAATTAGTATTTATGGTATTTTTCAATCCAAAGGAAAAGCATAACTTTTCTATTTTCAAATACCTTTATAACTTTATTAAAGATGAAGGTGGAGTGAGAGGAATAATAAAGATTTGTGACTTTAAAAAACTAATGACATTAATTGGAGATTAAAGGGAGGTTGTTTGTAATGGAAGCAAACGTATTCAAAAAAGACAATGTATTTATAAATATAAATGCAAGTAACAAGGAAGATGTATTAAAGTTTATATCTAAAAAAGCTGATGAGTTAGATATAACTAAAGAAAGTAATAAAGTATTTGATGGTTTAATGGAAAGAGAATTACAATTTAGCACTAACTTAGGAGAATATATAGCAATACCTCATACTAAAAATGATGCAGTACTAAGTCCAGCAGTTCTTGTTTTAAAATTTAACGAAGATATAGTTTGGAATGAAGGTGAGGAAAAAGTTAAGTTAGCAATAAATTTACTTATGCCGGGACAAAGCGAAGGGAATACTCATTTAAAACTTCTTTCAACTTTATCAAGAAAGTTAATACATGAGGATTTTAAAAATGCATTATTAAGTAGTAATGATATAGACGAAATAACATCTTTAATAAACGAAGCATTAGGATTATAAAAATATAAAATCAAAATTATAAATATTTAGGAGGAATTATAAAATGAAAAAATTAGTAGGATTATGTGCATGCCCAATGGGATTAGCTCACACTTTCATGGCAGCAGAGGCTATAGAACAAGCAGGAAAAAAGGCAGGATATGAAGTTAAGGTTGAAACTCAAGGAGCTGATGGAGTTCAAAATGAGTTAACAAGAGAAGATATATTAGGAGCAACTATGATAATACATGCAGTAGCAATAACGCCAGAAGGAATGGAAAGATTTGAAGGATTAGAAGTGTATGAAGTTGAGTTACAAGAAGCTATAAAAAATGCTGATGGAGTTATAAAAGAAATAGAAGAAGATTTAGGATTATAATAAAAAATTATGTATCTTATATTTTAAAATCTTATATTTGGAGGGGAAGATTATGGCAGTAAAGAAAAAAGTTATAAGCAGCACTGGATCATCAACATCAAATGCACAAGCATCTAACAGTGCTCCTCAAAATAAACAAACATCTAAAGGAAATAGTAAGTGGAAAGAAATAAGTAAGCATATAATGACTGGTATATCATATATGATTCCAGTATTAGTAATGGGTGGACTTATAGGAGCTCTATCTCAATTAATACCATATGCAATATTAGGAATAGACCCATCTGTTGGTATAGTTGATGCGATGAACTCAGGAGATTTCACAGGATTTAAACTTACTTTATTAAATATATCTCAATTAATGTCTAACTTTGGATTTACATTATTTGGGTTTGCAATACCTTTATTTGCAGCATTCTGTGCAAACTCTATAGGAGGAAAGACTGCACTTATAGCAGGATTTATAGGTGGATACGTAGCGAATAAACCAGTTGCAACACTACAATTAGTTGATGGAGTTTGGACAGAAGTAGTTCCAGTAGCATCAGGATTTTTAGGAGCTATATTAATAGCATTTATAATAGGATATTTAGTGAAATGGTTAAATAAAAATATAAAAGTTTCTCATGATTGGTTAGCATTTAAAACAACATTTTTAATACCATTAATAGCTTCACTAGCATGTATGGCACTAATGATATTTGTTATAACACCAATTGGTGGATGGCTAAATGAAGGAATGAAAAACTTCTTAACAGCAGCAGGAGCAGCAGGAGAATATGCATATGCAACAGCACTAGCAGCAGCAACTGCATTTGACTTAGGTGGACCAATAAATAAAGCAGCAGGGTTTGTTGCTCTTGGATTAACAACTGAAGAAGTATTACCAATAACTGCAAGAACAATAGCAATAGTTATACCTTCAATTGGATTAGGTTTAACAACTTTATTAGATAAGAGATTAGTTGGAAGAAGAGTTTATGATAAGCAATTCTATCAAGCTGGTAAGACATCAATATTCTTAGCATTTATGGGTATATCAGAAGGAGCTATACCATTTGCACTTGAAAGACCGGGATTTGTTATACCTTTAAATATAGTAGGAGCTATAGTTGGTGCATTAACAGGAATAACTTTAGGTGCTGTACAATGGTTCCCAGAATCAGCAATATGGGCATGGCCTTTAGTAAATAATATATTAGGATATGTTATAGGTATAGCAGTAGGAGCTTTATTTGTTGCAATAGGAAATATATTATATAGAAACAAATTAATAAAAGAAGGAAAAATAGTTGTAAATAACGACTAATTCAAATAAATGAAATGGGGGAACTAATTAAAAATTAGAACTCCCTTTCTTTATATTCAAGGAGGGAGATTATGATTAGATTAGATAATATAAGAAGTTATATGAATAAAAATGACGTAGATTCAATACTTTTAAATAATTCAAATAATAAATTTTACATTGCAGGTCTTTATAGTTCTTCAGGATATGTATTTATAACTGATAAAAGTCAATATATAATAGTTGATTTTAGGTATTTTGAAGAGATGAAGGAAAAAGCTAAAAACTTTGAAGTAATATTAATGAATAAAGAAAAAACATACTTTGATATAGTTAATAAAATATGTGAAGTAGAACATATAAATAGTATTGGATTTGAAGGTAGTGAAGTTTCATATGATTTTTATAATATTATGAATAAAAAAATAAATATAGATTTAGTATCAGTAGATTTATCCAAACTTAGATGTAAAAAAGATGAAAAAGAATTAGAATGTATAAAAAAAGCATGTGAAATAGCAGATAATACATTTAATCATATAATTGAGTTTATAAAAGTGAAAATGACTGAGAAAGAAGTTGAAAATGAGATTGTTAGATTTATAAAAGAACTAGGTGGTCAAAGGGAATCATTTGATGTAATTGTCGCATCAGGTGTAAGGGGAGCACTTCCTCATGGAAAAGCAAGTGATAAGATAATAGAAAAAGGTGAATTTGTAACTTTTGATTTTGGAGTTAGATTCAATAACTATTGCTCAGATATAACAAGAACTATATCTATGGGGGAAGGAGATGAAGAGTTAAATAAAATTTATAATATAGTAAAAAGAGCAAACGAAGAATCCATAAGATTACTAAAACCAGGAATGAGAGCTGGAGATATTGATAAAATAGCAAGGGATATAATAGATAAAGAAGGATATAAAGAGTATTTTGGTCATAACTTAGGACATGGAGTTGGAATTATGGTTCATGAGTATCCGTCATTAGAACCTAAAAGTTTAGAGGTAATTAAGGAAGGTATGGTAGTTACAATAGAGCCAGGAATATATATACCTAATCTAGGTGGAGTAAGGATAGAAGATGATGTTTTAATAACTAAAGATGGATGTGAAAGACTTACTAAATCAACTAAAGATTTGATAAAAATTAAAATATAAAGACCCAATAGAGAGAGGATATGAGTATGTATAATTTTGATTATAAACCAGATAGACTTAGTGAAAAATGCAGAAAGTGGGATTTAAAAATAATAAAAGATAAATTTGGAGATGTAGAAGAAAACTTTATACCAATGTGGATAGCTGATATGGATTTTAAAATACCTAGCCAAATAGAAGATAAATTTATGGAAGCTATTAAAAGAGGAGTTTTCGGATACACTTATTGCTATGATGAATTTTATAATGCGGTTATAAATTGGCAAAATGATATGCACAAAGTAGAAGTTAAAAAAGAAGAAATAACTTTAACTTACGGAACTGTATCAACTCTTCATTATACAGTGCAAGCTTTTTGTAAGGAAGGAGATAGTATAATATTAAATACTCCGGTATATGATCCTTTTGAATCAAGTGCAAAAAAGCAAGGAGTAAAAGTTATAAATAATACACTAGATATAATTGATAATAGATACTATATAAATTTTAACTTATTAGAATCTCAAATTAAGGAACATAGGCCTAAATTAATGATGTTTTGTACACCACATAATCCATCAGGACGAATATGGACAATTGAAGAAATGAGTAAAGTAGCACAAATTTGTAAAGAGAATAATGTTATTTTAATAGCTGATGAAGTACATGCTGAACATATTCATTATGGAGAGTTTAACTCTATATTAAATATAGAAGATGAATTATTAGAAAATGTAATACTATTAACTTCACCAAATAAAGGTTTTAATCTTGGAGGGCTAAAAACTTCTTACTCAATAATCAAAAATAAAGACCTAAGAGAGATATTTAAATTAAAATTACAGCAAAACTCTATAACATCACCAAATGTATTTGGGATAATAGGTTTAATTAGTGCTTATGATGAATGTAGAGACTGGTTAGCAGGAGTAAATAAATATATAAGAGGGAATTATGAACTTTTAGAATCTTGGATAAATAAGTATGAAAATATAAGTATGATGAAAATGGAATCTTCTTATTTAGCATGGATAAATATTAGTCAGTTAGAAATAAGTGCTAAAGAACTAACAAATAGATTAGCATTGGAGGTTGGTGTATTAGTAGAAGATGGAAGTCATTTTGTAAATGATGGAGAAAATTATATAAGAATAAACTTAGGAACACAAAGAGAAAATGTAGTTAATGCGTTAAACAGAATGGATAAATTTATGAATAAATTTAATAAATAGAGAGTTAAGAGGTAACATAATTAGGGGGATAACAATAAATATTGAATAAATTGAAATAAAGTTTCAAAATAAAATAGAATACAGTTGATGATACAATATAAATCTGCTACATTTATAGTGAATATGAAAAAAAATTCCATAAGGAGATTGTCAAGAGGAGGATAAAATGAAAAGAGTATCAGCAACTGTAGCAGTATTGATTTCAGCATCAATTTTTGCTGGATGCAGTAATACTTTGGCAACAGAGAAAACTACTGATAGTAACAAAGGTGATGTAAAGAGGATTCTTTGGGAACATGCTGGAGATTTAGAAGCACAAAATGGATATGACAAAAATATTGGAACAGCAGGATTGCTTGCTGGAAAATCAGGTGACTTTATTATTGCAGGTGGAGGAGCCAATTTCCCAGATGAGCCAGTAGCAAAAGGTGGAGCTAAAAAGCACTATCCAGATGTTTATGTATTAAAAAAAGAAGATAAAAGATTAAAGCAAGTCGATCATACAACTTTAGATTATGAAATAGGATATGGAAGTTCAATAACTACTGATGAAGGTGTTTATTACATTGGTGGAAGCCCTAATGAAAAAGAAGGAGATAATGTAACTTTATTTACAACTGATGATAAGGGTAAACTTAATACAAAGCATATAGGAGACTTGCCATTTACATTTAGTGATGGAATTGCAGTGAAAAAAGATAATAAGATATATGTTGGTCTAGGAAAACAAAATGGTGAACCTAGTAATAAAATGTATGAATTTAATATAGAAAATGGAGAAGTAAAAGATTTAGAACCAATTCCGGGAGAGAAAACTAGAAATCAATCAGTAGTTCAGATTTTAGGAGATAATATATATGTATTTAGTGGTGGCGATAAAACTGCTTATACAGATGGATATAAATATGATATAGCAAAAAACTCATGGAGTAAAGTTTCAAGTGTTAAAGTTGGAGATGAAGAAATCTCACTTTTAGGAGCGAACTCAGTTAAGCTTAATGATGAGGAGATGCTCGTAATAGGAGGCTTTAATAAAACTGTTTATGACCATGCAGTAAAAACTATGGGAGAATTAAAAGATAAAGAATTAGCTGATTTTAAAGAACAATATTTTGGTGCAGATCCATCTGAGTTAAGATGGAATAAAAAGATATTAGTTTATAATTCAACTGATGATAAGTGGAGCTCAATAGGAGAAGTTCCTTTTGATTCACCTTGTGGGGAGGGATTAGTTCTTGATGGAGATAATATATATTCAATAAATGGAGAAATTAAGCCAGGAACAAGAACTAATAGAACTTATGTAGGGACTTTAGTATACGAATAAAAATAAGGTGCAGGAAAACGTTTTGTATAAAAACAAAATCGTGCTTATCATAATACGATAGGTACGATTTTATTTTTATATAAAAGTTTAAAATATAAAGATTATAGAAATAATAGTATTAATATACTTTAAAATATTAGATAAGCAAAAAAAGAATCTTATGGTATAATGAAAAGGTTAAAAATAAAAGAGCGAAGTAGTTTACATAAAGGAGTGATAATTATGGCAAGAGGAGATAAAATGAGAGTCGACTATGATGATTATCTTAGAGACGACGATTTACATATAAACTGGTATCCTGGGCATATGAAAAAAACTAAAGATTTAGTTAGAGATAACTTAAAGTTAGTTGACGTTGTAGTAGAGCTTTTAGATGCTAGAATACCATTTAGTAGTAAAAATCCTGATATAGACAAGCTTGCAGGAAATAAACCAAGAGTTGTTATATTAAATAAAAGTGATTTAGCAGATAAAGCTAAATTAGACAGATGGATAAAGTACTACAAAGATAGAGATATAAAAGCTATACCTATAGATACTATGAAAGGCTTAGGTTTAAATAAACTAATAGATGAGTGTAGAAATGTAACTAAAGAAAAAATGGATGCCCTAAAAGATAAGGGTAGAAAAGAAAGACCGATAAGAATAATGATAGTTGGAGTTCCAAACGTTGGAAAATCTTCTATTATAAATAAATTAACTGGAAGAAGAAGTACTCAAACTGGGGACAAGCCAGGGGTAACAAAAGGAAAGCAATGGGTTAGGTTAAAAGGTAACTTAGAGCTGTTAGATACTCCAGGTATACTTTGGCCTAAATTTGAAGACCAAGAGGTTGCACTTAACTTAGCCTTTAGTAGAGCTATAAAGGATGAAATACTAGATGTTGAAACTTTAGCATTAAGACTTATTGGAAAACTAATGGTAATAGAGCCAGAAAAATTAAAGGCTAGATATAAGTTAGAAGAATTAGGTGATTCAGATATCGAAACTATGGATATGATAGGTCGTAAAAGAGGATTTATAACTGGAAGAAAAGAATTAGACTATACTCGTATAGCTACAACAGTTTTAAATGAATTTAGAGAAGGTAAAATAGGAAGAATTACTTTAGAAGTACCAGAAGATATTAAA
>NZ_JAFFPK010000018.1 GCF_017590215.1 Clostridium sp. CCUG 7971 | reverse complement strand
TATAATTATATAAAATAAAATATATGTAAATATTCAAAATTATTATTTGATAAGGAGTACATTAATGAAAATCAATTTTTTAAAACTATTTAATTATTTGTTTGTTATTGTTATAGCCACTTTTTTATTCCCAATTTCACCATATCTTACAAAATTATTTGGTATTGTAGGTTTAGTGGTATATATTTCTTTTATATCAAAACTTTTTAAATACTCTTCCGATGAACATTTTATAAAAATATTTTTTAAAATGTGTTTTTTAAATATTTTAGGTATTATCTTCAAATATTTTATACAATATGGAGAATACTCAATGATATCATCCTTAACTATAGGGAATATTTTTACCTATATTATAATTTTACCTGCGATCACATCGCTACTTTCTTTAATAATGAGCAAATGTAACTCTAAATTTTAACTAAAACAGTATAAGTTATAACCTCTAAAGTAAATTCCAACAATTAATAATTATAAAATTTAAAAATCAAAAGCAACTAACAAGTCTTAAAATTTTACTTTAAGGACTAGTTACATATTCCGAATAAAGTTAATGCCCTTAGAATCCATTTATTTAGATCCTAAGGGCTTTTTTACTAGATACCTTTAAATAAGTTTTTAGAGTATACTTAATATCTTACTATTGAAATTTAGAAGTCTGCCCAATAAGTTTGTAATAATATATAAATATACACATTATGGTAATTAAGTTTACATATGCCGATATACCATTTATATATACAAATTTTTGAGACAATATCATAAATATACCGTTAATAATAAATACGATTCCCATCATAATATTTATTTTAAAATTAAACTTTAAATATCCTTCTTTGTCTTTAATTCTTTCATTTTTAACAACCTTATTTTGTTTAAATTTAAACGCCAAACGCAGACAGATTATTCCTGCTGTAACAAAAAACATTCCTATAATTAAACTAGTCATATTTACCCCCTTCTTACTTCTTTCTAATTATATAACATAGATAACAAGTCTTAAAATTTTACTTTAGAGACTTGTTATCTATTTGATGTAAAGTTAAAGCCCTTAGAATTCAAATAAATATATTCTAAGGGCTTTTTTACTAGATGCCTTTAAACAAGTTTTTAAAGATTAGTATTTTTATTTTTCAATAATTGAATTTTTTACTCTTTTTCTCAATTACAACTGATTCTATAAGTATTAATGCGAAAACTATGCAAAATAATATTATTAATATATTCATCGGCAATTTAAAATAATAGTTATTCAATATATCAAAGATTCCAAATACAATTAAAAATAATCCACTTGAAAAATATAATTTAGAATATAACTTTATATATCCATCTCTATCTTTGATTTTTTTTGGATAGCCCCATACATATTTTTCTATATCTTTAGTTCTCTTTAGTTTTATACTTCGATTAAAAAACCAAACTGCTGTTAATATAGTTAAAATTGACATTTACATTCCCTCACTTATTTCTTATTTAAAATTAAAATAACATACATCATAACTTTTAATTTTAAAATGGACTGAAATCTCTAAATTTTGAACTAAAATGTAAACTAGCCTCAAAATTTCACTTTAGAGACTAGTTATGTATTTCGAATAAAATTAAAGCCATTAAAATCCAATTGATTGGATTTTAATGGCTTTTTACTACTGCTCTTTTAACAAGTTTTATAAAACTAATTTCTATATTTTATAAATTTAATTATCAGAATCTAATTTATCTCTTAGTATTCTTAAACTTAATAATTATACTGACCAACAAAGATATAAATCCTAAAATTCCAAAAACTAAAGCTACAAATTCCATTTCAAATATATGATAATTTCTCATATAAGATTGATGGTGTACTATATTTCCATCCTTATCTAAAATATCTTTTGAAAGTATTCCAATAGAATTTTTTAATAAGTTTCTACCCTTTGCACTCTTAGGATCTACTGTTTCATATAACAATCTAAAATTATATTTATCAGTCTCTAAATTTTTATTACCTTTTTCCATATCAGCTACATAGATTTCTATTGATTTAATTGTCTTAAATTCATTTTTATTAAGTATACTATCTAATTCTTTTTTATATCTATTTACTTCAGTCATATCATACTTTAGTGATAGAGCCTTAATTTCATTATTCATTTGCTCACTTAATTTATTGTAAGTATTCTCAGCTATATTTATATATAGGATTGAACATAAAAAAATAATAAAAATTATTATAGGTAAATAATTAAGCAATTTACCAATTTTATTTATTATTTTAGAATCAAGTGAAAGTTTTTTTATCATATCAGAATCCTCTCTTAGTAATTTATCAAGAGAAATATTATATAAATCACTAAGTGAAACTATACTTTCTAAATCAGGATAGCTCCTACCAACCTCCCAACTAGATATCGTTGACCTAGAAACATTTAATATATTTGCTACATTCTCTTGTGTTAATTCTTTTTTTAATCTAGCTTGTTTTAATTTTAATCCTATCTTCATTAATTTCTCCTTTCAAATTCAGTATGATAAAAACTATTTTCAATTACTAGCCAAGTATATTATCATTATCTAATATAGCATGATACGATTTGTATCATTGGCTCAATTTCAACATTTTAACATATATTTTTCTATTATAAAAATATATGTTATTTAAATTAGTTTCTAAATTTCAGCTTAGGAGCTAGTACATATTTAGAATAAAATTAAAGCCCTTAAAATCTATTTATTTGTATTTTAAGGGCTTTTTTACTAGATATCTTTAAATGTGTTTTTAGGGAATAGTTTTTATTTATAACTTGTAAATAAAATATAAATATTACTTTAAGATTACATGATTATTATATTTTATATTTGTAAATTTAGAGTGTGATTTATTTTTACATAGTAAAAATAGGAGCACTTGCTCCTATCGTTTTAATTCTTAATATATTAATATTATTCACAAATACTTGCCTACAAATTGAAATTTCACTGTTTTTTCTTCATAGATATCATTACAGATGATACAGTTGCATAAGTAATTGCAATGAACACACATGCCATCTTAATGTAAAAGAACCACTTTATTTTAAAAATTGTCTCTAACACATTAGCTAAAAATACTACCCCCAGTAATAAAAATACTATACCAGATTGCCTATAATGTGGTTTTTTATCCATGTTTGATCTTTCTTCTTTCGAAGCATATAGATATGCGTTATTAAATAAAAACCCCTTTTCTTTAAACGAACGAAAACTGATTATAAACATAACAAGCGATACTATAAAAACGATACAAGTAATAATTATATTCTCCATTAATCTTCCCCCCTTTATGGTATTGTAACATCAACTGAATACTTACATTGTATTTAGAGTGTTTTTGTTACTTTTTACTTTATGAATATTTAGTTAAATTAGATTGTCCAAACTATACTAAAAATAAAATACATCATTTCATGTACAGTTTTCTATATTGAATCAACAAGTCTGTAAATTTCACTTTAGGGACTAGTTATGTATTTCGAATAAAGTTAAAGCCATTAAAATTCATTTATTTGGATTTTAATGGCTTTTTTAATAGATATCTTTAAATAAAAAATTCTAGGTTTTATTAATTTTCATTTTTACATTTTAACTGTATTTTCAGTAAATTATTTGATTTTTTATGCTTTAATCCCAAAATAATACATTTCAGTCCACTTTTTACATATTTAAAGATTCATATGCTATATTAGTTCTCGATTGAAAAATATATTTAACTTTTTATGTGGGGGGTTCGAAATGATAAAAAAATTTTAAAAAGTACTTTTGCTGTGCTAACAGTATTTTTACTTACACTAACGAGCGTAAATGCTCAACCATTAGAAAATAATGATTTAAAAGATGTATTACTAAATTATTTTTCTAATTCATTTAATGTTAGAAAAACTTTAAAAAATACAGAAAATCAATATATTTTACCAAATAGCTTATTACAACAAGAAGATAATTTAAATTCGCAATTTTTATCTACTTATGGAGAACAGCTAGGTGAACAAATTAGTAATTACAATTTAGAATTAGATATGGATGTTGTTTCTAAAGATAATGATTCTATAAAAGTAAATGTTGTTACTAAAGCAAATTTCAATTATGTAGATTCTGAAGATGCAAGTTATTCAGAAGAAAACCATATAGTTCATCTTAAAAACTATAATGGTAAAATGCTAGTTGAAAAAGATATTTTTGATGCAGATAATGATTTAAATAAATTAGATAAATCTATTAGTTCAGATGATAATTATAAAAATTATATGAAGGAAAGAATTAAAAACTTAGAAAATAAAACTAATGATATGAATAAAATTTTAATATCTGAAAAAAGTAATTCATATTCACAAAATTTTAGTAGTAATAGAGTTGCTAGAAGTGTTTATCGTAATTCTGGTTATGATGGAGAAAAAGGTGCTGCATGGGCTAAGAAATATGCAAATCCTGATGGCGAACGAGATAATAAATTTGATGCTGATTGCACGAATTTTGCATCTTGGACACTATTTAGAGGAGGTATGCCAACTGACAAAACATGGTATCATTATTCTAATGCTTGGATACGCGTTATAGAATTGAGAAATTGGCTAATAAAGAAAGGGTATGCTACTGAAAAAGATAATTACAAGTACGCAAGACTTGGAGATATAATTCAATATAAAAATAAGTCTGGTATTTGGAGACATTCTGTTATTGTGACAAGTAAGACATCTAGTTACCCTTATGTGAGAGTAAGCGCTCACTCAAAAAATAGAAGAGATGTAAATGTTAGTGGAATCTATTACCCTAATGGAGAATTTATATCTTATAGAGTTCTCTGTATCAAATAAAATTAATGTACTATTTTTTACATATTTAACAATAAAAGAAGAATATCAAAAACTATAAATATATCTACATAATTGTAGTAAAAGATAAGAAAGGAAAAAGCTTTGAAAAAGAAACTTAAATATATTATACCTGTAGTTATAATTGTTGGTATAATTGTATACTTTTTTGCAACACCTATTGGTGCTTTAAGATTTGCTGTTTTAAGAAGCGGTTATCCTAAAAGCGCTGTAACTCTTAAATTATCACCAGATCCAAATAAAACTCCGATGGATCTTAAAAGAAATCAAACTTTCTATACTATTACCAATCCTCCATTTGAAGAGCCAACACAAACGCCGTTAGAAAATTGGGTTCTATCAAAATATGGACCATTCTATTGGGGAGAATATTTTGGGTGGTAAGAAGTTTATATTAATTCTAATGTAAAATACTTTTTTGTTCTATTATTTAATATATTAAAATTATCAACTATCCCCTAAATTTACGCTTAGGGAATAGTTCAAATAAGTCTAGCATTTTCAATATATTTAGAAACTAAAAGAGCCAAACTTTATTTTTTTAAGTCTGACTCTTTTTTAATATCTATCTACATCCCAAATATTAACTTTATTTTTTTAATTATAAGCCTTAAAATCGACTTTAAAACTTTATTTTGTAATTTTACATATCAAGCCAAGTTGAACTTCCTGAATATAAAAACTCACTATGATTGCATTTAGGACAAACATAAATTTTAAACATTAAATGTTCTTCTACATCAAAAACTACTTTTAACAATCCTCTGTTAGTTTCCTGTTAATCAAATCTATATTTTTTTTAAAACTTTAATTCTGTATTACATCTTAGGCATTTAACAGAATATCCTCCTTCTAATATTTTCTGAAGTTATATACGTCAACCTATGTTTTTTCTGCAAAATGGCACCAAAGTTTGTTCAACACCAGTAAATTCAAAGGCTCTAGAGCTTAACATTCTGGAGCCTTTATTTCTAGTTTTCTTAAACCATCTTTAGTTGTAATTTTTGAATCTTCAAGTATATATCTACCTAAAAAATTAATATGAGCAGTTCCTAAAGGACTAATTCTTTTAAATTCTTAAAGAATTCAATTACTTTTATATCACCTGGTGATTCTGTAGGTGATATAAGATAGTTGTCATAGCTATTATATTTTTTACTTTATATATAATTTTATAGAAATGTTTATATTAAAGCCAAGTAAAATGAAAATAATAGTAACTTATAATAGGATAAATTCATATCTAATTAGACCATTTATACTGCATATTTACCGTTTATACTATTCACTTGCAAGTACTAACTATTAGATGATATATATTTAATATACCAAAGAAAATACATATTAAGAAATTTATACATAAAATATTATGAGGAATTTAGAGAAGTTTTTATGACTCTTTGAGTCTTAAAATAAAATGGATATAATTAGGCCTAATCCAAACTAAAACTAAAAAATTATAAAAGGGGAGATACCAAATGATAAAACAATTAAATGAAGTTTATGTAGGTCAAGAAGATGCAGAAAGAGCTATATGCGTATTATGTAACTCAAGAGATAATGATAAGTGCTGGATATGTGATGGTGGAAAGTTAGACTTTAATGACTAATATTTAAAATATAAAACCAATATAATTAGTTTTAATTATATTGGTTTTATACTATATAACACTATTTTATGATGAAAAGGGGATATAATATGGAGCAGATATTAACTATAACTGAAGGTAAAGTAAATTTTGAGCCTTATAAAATATTTGAAGTAGATAATAAAAAGTTTATATATACAACTAATATTGGAGGTATATATGAAATAGATGATAGTTTATTAAGGGTTTTAAATGAAGAAGGAAAAGAATTAGAAGAAATTTACAATAATTTAAAAGACACACTAAATAAAGATGATATTGATAAAATACTAAAAAGTATGAAAGATTTAAAATTATTAAAGTCTGAAGATGATGATATTATAGAAAATGATGATAAAAGTGAGCCATTACATATGCAAGGGATAACATTAATGATTTGCCAAGATTGTAATATGAGGTGTTCTTATTGCTTTGCAGGTGATGGTGAGTACAACAATAAAGGATATATGGAACTTTCTACAGCTAAGAAGTCTATTGACTTTTTAGTTGAAAATTCAACAAGTGATAAACTATCGGTATGTTTATTTGGTGGAGAGCCTTTCTTACATTTTGATTTATTTAAAAATATAGTTGAATACTGTAAATCTATAGAGCCACTAGTAAATAAAGAATTTTCGATTACTACAACTACAAATGGTACTTTATTAAATAAAGAAATAGAAGACTATTTACTTAAAAATAAAGTTACTGTTCAATTGAGTATTGATGGAGATCAAAAGACACATGATTCTAATCGATACTTTGCAAATAAAGTTAAGTCCTATGATAGAATAATGGAAAAAACAAAAAATATGAGAGAAAAAGGGTTAATATCATCAAGAGCTACAGTAACAAACAATAATTTAGATATGGTAGGTATTTTTGAACATTTGTATAGTTTAAATTTCAGAGCTATTCCATTTGTTCCTGCATATAACTCTTTAACTAAAAATAATTTTGAAGAAGTTAAAAATGCATATATAAACCTAATAGATTATTTTGAAAAACTTATCAAATCAGGAGACTATGATAAAGTTAAGAAAATGTCAATTATTAAAAGTTCATTAAATAAAGTACATAAAGGTTGCGATAGAAATATATCTTGTGGAGTTGGAAATAGCTCTTGTGCAGTGGATATAAATGGGGATTTATATCCATGTCATAGGTTTGTTTCATCTGAGGAATTTAAAATAGGTAGTATATATATAGGATTTGAAGGAAGAGAAAAGTTTATAGATTCTATTAATGTGGAAAATAAAGATGAATGTAAAAATTGTTGGGCTAAAAATCTTTGTGTAGGAGGATGCCCAAATGAAACTATAGGATATATGAATGATACATCTGAAGATAAGTTTGATATATGTGAAATAACTAAATTTATAAATGAGAGTTTAATAAAACTATATGTAAGACTTACAGAAGATGAAAAGTTAAACCTTTTTGGAAAAGAAAAAGTAGGTAACTAATATGTTGATAAAAGTAGATAATATAAATAAATCATACAAAAGTAAGTATAAAACTTTAGAGATACTAAAAAATATTAATTTTGAAATAAATAAAAATGATTTTATAGCGTTAATGGGACCATCTGGATCAGGAAAAAGTACTTTATTAAATTTAATATCTGGTCTTGATAAGGCAGATAGCGGAAGTATTTTATTTTCAGGAAGTGATATATGTAAAATAAGCTCAAAAGAATTGGCTCGATTTAGGCGAGATTATCTAGGGTTTATTTTTCAAGAATATAACCTAATAGATACTTTAACAGTTAATGAGAATATAGCATTGGCATTAACTATGAAAAAACATCCAGTAAGTGAAATACAGGAAAAAATATATAAAGTAATGCTTAGGCTAAATATTAATGAGTTATCAGAAAAACTACCATATCAACTATCTGGTGGAGAAAAACAAAGAGTAGCTTGTGCTAGAGCTTTGATTAAATCACCAAAGTTAATATTAGCAGATGAACCAACAGGAGCACTTGATTCAAAATCTGCCAATGAACTTATGTTATGTTTTAATGAGATAAATGAAAACATGGATGCAACTATACTACTTGTAACTCATGATGTATTTACGGCTAGTTACTGTAATAAAGTCCTATTTTTAGAAAATGGATTAATACAAAATACATGGGTAAGAGGAAACTTAAATAGAGATGAATTTTTTAATAAAATATTAAGTGAAATAAATAGTAAGAGGAGTGTTTAATATGTATTTAAAGTTCTTATTTTTAAGCTTAAAAAGGTCTATAAAAACTTATCTTATATATATATTAACCTTAGTTACATGTGTCACTCTTTTTTATTCATTTAATTCACTATCAAGTAAATTTTATACACCACTTCAAAACTCAATGTTTGATTTAATTAATTTATATAAGTATTTGACGATGTTTAGTATAGGGATATCTATTATTTTATCAATACTTATATACTATGTTACTAAGTTTATAATAAATCAAAGAAAAAGGGAGCTTGGAACTTATGTATTAATGGGAATGGAACAGCATAAAGTGGGAGCAATATTTTTCATTGAAAGCTTAGTTATTGGGATTATATCTATATTTATAGGTATAATTTTAGGGTCTGTATTTGCAAACTTCATAACAAAAATTATTATGGATTCAGTAGGTCAGAGCATGACTTTTAAATTTATGCTTTACAAAGATACAATTATAGATACACTTATATTTTTTACAGTTTTATTTGTACTAGTTGGAATATTCAATTATATAAAAATATCAAAAATAAACTTAATAAAATTATTTACTAAAAATGAAGTCGAATTTAACTTAAATAAGAAGTATAAAAAAATAATATATTAATATCTTTATTTACTTTTTTATACCATTACTATCAGTTAAAACATATTTAACATTTAGGGAATCTACATCTATAAATGTATCAATAGAAGTAAGGAATTTAATAGGTCTTTTTTTAGGTTTAATGTTCATATTAGGTATTTACAATATATTTAAATTTATATGCGACTTTGTAGAATATATAAAAACAAATAAAGTTAAGATAAGATATAAAGGTCTAAACCTTATCATTTTTAATAGCATACTTTCATCAATAAATAAGTATAGCATTTTAATGGGAAGTGTAACTTTGACTCTTACTTTATCTCTTATGGCACTATCTGCTGGATTTTCTATGGAAAGTTGGGCAAAAGGATATCTTAAATATAGAGACGTATATGACTTTGATGTAAGTGTTGAAGGTATAAGACCATCAGTTGATATGGACTATATTAATAATACTTATAAAAATATAATTGATAATATTAATAAAAAATATTCAGTAACTGATTCAGTACAAGTAGAGGAGTACCTTTTAAATGAAAGTAATATAGAGAATTTTGAAGAAGATAATTTTTATGCTATTGGATTAAGTGATTACAATAGTATGAGAAAAATGGCAGGACATAGTGAAATAAATCTAGATAATAATAAGTTTGCAGTACAAGTTTATATGGATGGTGAATATAAAGACGATTATAACGATGATAAAATAATTATGAAAGATAATGTTTATACATCAGATAAAAATAACTTCTATACAGACTCAGTTGGAGAAGGGGTTTATTCATATTATAGTGATAAAGTAATAATATTACCAGATAATGAACTTGAGGGATTATATTTATCAGGCTTAAGTATATATGCAAATACTAAAGATGTAATTTCATATAAGGGATACGAAAAGTTAAATGAAGAGGTAAGTCCTTATTATCAAGACATTATAATTTCAGAAAAGACACAGCCTGGAATTATGGATGAAAATATAGTATCGTATGTACTTGTATCAACTAAATCAGAAAAATTAAATAACTCAGTTTCAGGAATATTACTTTTTAAACTTATATCTATATATATATCTATAGTATTATTTATATCTTCACTAACTATAATATCACTTCATATTTTATCTAATATTAATAATCAAAAAAACAGATATATAATGCTTAGAAAACTTGGATCAGATGAAAATGATTTAAATAAATGTATAATGTACGAAGTGGGAATGTATTTTAATATACCATTAGCAATTTCATTAATATCAACAGTTATATTCTGGGCACAATTTATATCTTATAATTCTACTCAAATAACAACTTTTTCTAGTTATGGAGAGTTTATATTAAATATATTAAATGCATTTTCAATAATTGTAGTTTTATATTTATGTTACTTTATATCTACATATAAATTATTTAAAGATAATATGAGATAAATTTATTTATTTCATATTATTTTATTGTATTGGAGAGATAAATTTGAGCAATTCAAAAAATTTAAAAAGATTTTTAATGATAGTATTTAAAAAGAATAAATTTATTTTAATTATTGCATTTTCAATTCTTATGGTAAGTTCTATATTGAATTTAAGCATGCCTCAAATAGTTAGATTGATTCTAGATAATGCTATAGTCAATAAAGAAGTAGATTTTCTATTGGAGTTAATTTTTTTATACTCAGTAGTTCTAATTATATCAGTATTACTTAGGGCAGTATTAGAGTATATATACTCTAAATTGAGGAGAAGATTATCTATTCAGCTAAAATTGAAATTATTAAGACATATATCAAAATTATCAGGAAACTATTATAGCAATATAAAAACAGGAAATTTACTAAGTATATTAGAAAGTGATGTATATATAGTAGAAAGTTTTGGTGCAGAAATAATATTTTCTTTAGTAATAGATGCTATAACGGCATTTACATCTTTATTTTTACTAATTAACATGCAACTTGACTTACTAGCTATTGTAATAGTATTGCAGATAATAATAGCAATAACTCAATCAAAATTTACTAAAATTATAGCAACGAGAACTAGAGAACTTAGAGAACTTTCAGGTAGGTTATCTAATATAGTTCAAGAGTACGTTTCAAACTTAATGAATGTAGTAATATCAAAATCTAGCTTGAATTTTTTTACTAGGTATATTAAAGGACAGAGGAAGTTATCTAGTAAATGGATTAATTCAGAAGTTGTTATGTCTACTAATATAGCAATATCGAGTATACTTAGCAGCCTAATAACTATTCTAATATATGGATTAGGTGGTTTAAAAATAATTAAAGGAGATATGAGTATTGGAGAGCTTATAGCATTTCAGCAATATACAGGAATGCTTATTGGACCAAGTATAAGAATTATCAAATCTAACACAAAGTTACAACAATCTTTAGTATCTATAAATAGAATATTTACCATATTAGATGAGCCTGTAATTATAAAGCAAGATAATAAAGGTAAACCATTTGAGAGACATTTGCCTAAAGATATTATCTTTGACAAAGTAAGTTTCTCTTATGATAAGGATAAAATTATAAACAACATGAGCATGGTACTTAAAGAAGGAAGTATAACGGCAATTGTTGGATCAAGTGGATGCGGTAAGTCTACATTGATAAATTTACTATTTAGATTGTGGGATATAGATGAAGGTCAAATAATAATAGGTAGTACAAGTATAAAAGATTATAAACTAAAAGATTTAAGAAAAAACATTTCTATAGTTACCCAAGATTTATTGCTTTTAGATAATACAATTTTAAATAACTTAACCTTAGGAAATAAAAACATTAATAAAGATTATATAGAAGATGTATGTATTGGTGTGGGACTATTGGATTTTATAAATGAATTACAAGATAAATTTAATACTATAGTAGGAGAAAAAGGCGTAAAATTATCAGGCGGACAAAAGCAAAGAATTGCTATTGCAAGAGCACTTATTAGTAATTCTAGTATTCTAGTATTTGATGAAGCAACTTCAGCTCTAGACAACATATCTCAGAGAAACATATTACAGAATATAAGTAAGTTTTTAAATAATAAAACTGTTATAGTTATAGCACATCGATTATCTACTATAAAAAATGCAGATAGGATATATGTTATGGATAAAGGACGAGTTGTTGAATATGGTTCTCATAATGAGCTTTTATCAAATAAAAGTATATATTATAATATGGTAAATGAAAAAGATACTAAATCAATATGTATATAAAAATAGCGTAAATTATTATAAATATAATGATTTACGCTATTTTTAGTTTTGTGTAAGTTATACTCTAAAATTACAGGTTATACTAACATATTGAAGATTAATAAATTAAAATGATATATTTAAAATATAAAACTTATTAGGGGGAGATTAAAATGTATAAACATTTATTTACATCAGAATCAGTAACAGAAGGTCACCCAGACAAAATATGTGACCAGATATCAGATTCAATACTAGATGCTCTTTTAGAGAAAGATCCTTTAGCTAGGGTAGCATGTGAAACAACAGTTACAACAGGATTAGTATTAGTTGCAGGTGAGATAAGCACATCTGCATATGTTGATATACCTAAGTTAGTAAGAAATACATTATCTGAAATTGGATATACAAGAGCTAAATTTGGATTTGATGCAGATACTTGTTCAGTTATAACATCAATAGATGAGCAATCAAGAGATATTGCTATGGGAGTAGATGAGGGGTTAGAGAGTAAGTCTAAAAATACTTTAGAAAATGATTTAGAATCTTTGGGAGCTGGAGATCAAGGTATAATGTTTGGTTTTGCATGTAATGAGACACCAGAACTAATGCCACTACCAATATCATTAGCGCATAAATTAGCAAAACGATTAACATATGTTAGAAAGTCAGGTATCTTAGACTATTTAAGACCGGATGGAAAAACTCAAGTTACAGTTGAGTATGAAGGTAATAAAGCTATTAGAATACATACTATACTAATATCATCTCAGCATGGTGAAAATGTAGATAATGACACAATAAGAAAAGACTTAATAGAAAATGTTATAAAACAAGTAGTACCTAAAGATTTACTTGATAGTGAAACTAAGATATATATAAACCCAACAGGAAGATTTGTTATTGGTGGACCTCAAGGAGATACAGGACTTACAGGAAGAAAGATAATAATAGATACTTATGGAGGATACTCAAGACATGGTGGAGGTGCTTTTTCAGGAAAAGATCCTACAAAGGTAGATAGATCTGCTGCATATGCTGCAAGATATGTAGCCAAGAATATAGTAGCTGCAGGACTTGCAGATAAATGTGAAATAGAACTAGCTTATGCTATAGGTGTAGAAAGACCATTATCTATATTTATAGATACATTTGGTACAGGAAAGATAACAGATGAAAAATTAGTTGAAATAGTAAACGAAAATTTTGATTTAAGACCAGGAGCTATAATAAGAGATTTAGAATTAAGAAGACCTATATATAAAAATATAGCTGCGTATGGACACTTTGGAAGGCTAGATGTAGATTTACCATGGGAAAAAATAGATAAGGTTGATATATTAAAAAAATATATAGTTTAATAAGTATATATTTAATACAGATAAGTTATTTTATTTGTTGGAAAATGACGAATACATTAGATTGTTCTACACTTCTTAGGATTTTATAATTATACTAAGAGGTGATTTTATGAGAGTAACTTTAAATGATATACCTAAGCAGCATCGTGATATTGCTGCATTTATGGGTGTAAATAATTTTATTGAATTTTGCAAACAGTTTGGTGGAATTAATTTATATTTTCCTACTAAAAAAACTTTATTTAATAGTATTAGAAATAAAGAGATAATTTATTTGTATGAACAAGGCAAAGATATAAAATACTTATCTAGGAAATATAATTTAACTAACAGCTCAATAAGGCAAATAATTAAAAAATAAAAGCTATGGTAAAAATGGTCGGGGCATTTTCACTATAGCTTTTATTTTTTATATAATTAGTTTATATAAATTAAAATTAGTGCTTATGATATCGAAATTATAATTTCAAATGTGGGAGGTTTTTTATTTGTTTTTTTCAAGTTTCTCTATATTAACACTTAAATTATTTATACTTGTAGTTAAAGTTTCAAGTTTTCCCTCTATCCTAATTAATAAATAAAGAGCTATTACTATAGGAAACCCAACATTAGCTATTTGAGTATATAAGTTTTCCATTGTTTTATCCCTCCCACAAAATTTTTATATTATAAAGCTAAATCAAATTCTTGAGTATCAGTAGTCACTATTTTAGCATCTACCTTAGAAATAAATCCTTCTCCATTTGGAGCAAATACATCTTTCAATAGTAAAAGATCCATAGCATCTTTTATATCTTCTTCTGTTATATCTGTTCTTGGATCATCAACAGATACTGATACATTTTTCTCACCATCTGTTTTAAAAGTCATTATTAACCTAGTTTTAGTTTCCATATTTAGTTACCCCCTTCTTTTTAAAATTTAAATATTATTCGCTTAATTCAGTATTATCAACTCTGAAATAGCCCATTACATTGTGTTCTTGAAGTGAAGTTATAGCTATACCGACTTCAAGTAAATCATCATTTAAAGCATTATGCTTTACACTTGCGTAAGATTTAGTCTTAACTATTGTTTTACCTTCATCATTTTTCCCACAGTCAAATTTGACCTTTAAAGAACTTGGATTATTAGTTACTATTGCAGCCATTTTTAAATTCCCCCTTTTCTTTTAATTAATTATAATGGTAGTGATATTTTTAGACTAAATACATTAAAATAATTTGCAGAAAATAATCAATATATTGCTTATAGAGAACTTTTAAATTACTTCTTGATTAAATGGTCATTAATTGTTTAGAAATGATTCTAGAGGATTATTCTTATTAATGCTTTTAATGTATGAATTAATTTAAAATATAATTCATACATTGATTTGTAAATTGATTTAAAATATAAATTATAATTTATTTTGTGTATGAGTTTATAATTAAATTTTTATTATAAATTACATTAAAAATTATAAAATAATTCTTGATATAAATTAAAATATAATTTATATATAAATTCATGTTTTAATTTAAAATAGAGGAAATAAAAAAATTATAAATAATTCTTTTATTTCCTCTATTTCAAGCCAATATATTACTAGCTAAAGTATTAATATATATTAATTTTTATATTATAAACTATCAGATTTTTATTGTATATTTCTTTTAAATGTATAATATGTAGCTATAAAGTAACTGCTATAAATAAATATAATCATAGATAGTGATGTAGAAATACTCATAATAAATCCACTATTACTTATATAAGCTTGAATATAGTTTTTAGCCTCAATACCATATATGCTAAAGAAACTGATAGACCCTATTAAAGCCAAGATCATTGGAATAGTAAAATAAATAGCTATTTGTTTAAAGATTAATTTATGAATATCATTTTTATCAACACCAATTTTATCAAGTATTATATATCTATTTTTTCCATCAATAGATTCAGATAGTTGTTGAATTGCAAGTATAACAAGAGATATCATAAATAGGATTATACCAAAGTACATACTAAGCATTCTAAATACTAAAATACTAGATAAAGAATCTCCTTCTACTAATATTTTAGATCTTATTTCTAAACGATTATTAGTAAATGAGCTAGGTCTACCTACACTTTCATATTGAGCATAAATATCCTTATATTCAATTTTAAACCATTCTTTTATATAATCTTCTAAGTTTTTAGCTTGATTAGATTCAAGTTCTTTTGTTGTATTAGCATAAAAATCATTTCCTGCTACTAAAAGGTTTGTACATATATTGTCAGGAAGTACAATTAAGCTAGTAGCATAATTATTATATTGGTCACCTAAAGTATCGGTATAATAATCACCACTAAAAGATAGAGTACTATTTTCTAGTGATAAATTTTTATTCTCTTCTATAAATTTATCTATATCTTCTTTAGACAGTGATTTATCAAATTGAAGAATATAACTTTTATTATCTAAATTAACTTTACTATATCCCAACATAGATCTCATTTTGTTATAATCACTAAGACTTATTGCTAAACTAGGTAGAGTATTATTTTCTCTATTTATAAGATCACTTTCCTTTATAAAGTATTTTTTAGCTACTATGTAATCTTTAAGAGTTATACTTTCTTTTTCTATATAATTTAATATATTTGAATAATCAACATCATTAATTAAGTTATCTGCATTTTTTACATCAGTAAAATTACTTGTTTCTATCTTAATATCGTAAGGTGCCTTATACTCAGCCTCTCCTTTTTTTATTTCAGAGAATACAGGACCTAAAACAATGCATATCATTGCAAAAACAAGTGTAAGAGAAATACTTGCCATAAGGGCAGGTGCTGTCTTTAATTTAGATATTAAGGATCCTATTAAAAATAAATTTGTATTATTATACTTTACATTTATATTTTTTTCCTTAAATACAACAAGTAAATAACTCAAAGAGTAAAAAAGAGCATAGGTTGCAATTATAAGGGGTATTAGTGAATTTAATCCTAATATTAACATCTGAGGAATAGTAGCGGTAAGACTACTAAACAATTTTAAAAGGTTATTTATTCCAATTACAAAGAAGGTATATCCAATTATAGAAATAATAAAGGAAATTATATATTTAAATTTATTTGCCCCAAAATCCACTTCTGTTTTTCTCTCTCCATTAAACATATCTATTAGTTTTATTTTTGATAAGTGTCTTATATTTATAATTCCTATTAATCCAAACATGGATGAAAAGAATGCTATAGTTTTTAATATAGTATCAGAATAAATTTTAAAAGAAAAACTAAATTCTTGATTTACTGATAAAAGAATTATTGATGTAAGTACTTGAGATAATAGACTTCCAAGTATTAAACCACATAGTATTGATGCCATTCCTATACAAAATGTCTCAATAAAAAACATAAAAGAAACTTTTCTTTGATCTATTCCTAATATTATGTATGTTGCAAATTCTCGTTTTTTCCTTCTTATCATATAGTTATTTACATATAAAATAAGTATTGTCAGCATAGAGCTAATAAAGTAAGTTGCATATTTAATTACATCCATTAATACTTCAAAGTCATATTTTTGATTAAGTATAGATGTATTATCAGTACTAGATATTGAAGCAAATCCATAGAATAAACTTACACAAATAGTTAAAGTAGTAAAATAAATAAGATAGTCTTTTAGTGAATGTTTAATATTGTTAATACTTAATTTAACGAACATTGACTACATCCCCTCCAAGCGAAGCAACTACATCTAATATTTGATTGAAGAACTGTTTACGAGTTAAATTTCCTTTTACTAATTCAGTAAATATAGCACCATCTTTTAAAAATAAAATTCTATCGCAATAACTTGCAGTAAAAGAATCGTGAGTTACCATCATTATAGTTGCATTTAAATCTTTATTTAGATCAGATATTATCTGAATAAGCATTTGTGAAGATTTAGAATCAAGTGCTCCAGTTGGTTCATCTGCAAGGATTAGTGTAGGATTAGTTACAAGTGCTCTAGCACAAGCGGTCCTTTGTTTTTGTCCTCCTGAAACTTGATACGGATATTTATTTAATAAATCATAAATACCAAGTTGTTTTGATATTTCAGATACTTTTTCATCTATTTTATTTTTTGGATACTTATTGATAGTTAAAGACATTGCAATATTTTCAGATATAGTTAATGTATCTAATAAATTAAATTCTTGAAATATAAATCCTAATTTCTCTCTTCTAAATTTAGATATATTTTTTGGTTTAATATTAGTAATATCATTATCATCTATATAGATATTACCTGCACTTACGGTATCTATTGTAGCTACTAGATTTAAAAGGGTAGTTTTACCGCTTCCAGAAGGTCCCATTATACCTACAAATTCACCTTCACCGATATCAAAGCTAACATTATCTATAACTTTAAATAAATTATTTTTGTTACCATAGTATTTTTCCACATTTTTCAATTTCAATATATTTTTCATATTCATCACCTCTAACCTAATTATACTTTAAGTTAAGTTGACTTGATTTGATTTAATGTTACAATAAACTTTCATTATTGTAACATTAAATCAAATTCTAACTTACTAATTAATTATAAATTACTTGAAATTAAAAAATGAGCCATTAAACGGCT